>DATEJD010000268.1:0-2584 GCA_035278325.1 Gemmatimonadales bacterium
AGGTCGAAGAGCTCGGCCCGAACGATCGCACGGGTGGTCGGATCGCCGTCGAACCCCGCAACGGGCAGGCTCAGCAGCCGCTGTTGCCCGCTCTCGTCGAGCACCCAGTAGAGGTCGTAGTAGTTGCCGAGATAGGTCAGCAGCGCGTCCGGGTTCACCTGCTGTGACGCCGCGGCGACGACCGCGCGCGCGCCGGCGAGATCGCCCTCGCCGAGGCTCGCGAGGACGCGATACTCGATCTGACCGAGGTCGCCAGGCGCAAGCGCCACCGCGTGATCCAGGGCCGCCTTCGCCTCGGGGTACCGCCGCAGGTTGAGTAGCGTGATTCCTACCCGGTTTGCGGCGATCGCTGAGCGGGGGTCGAGCGCGGCCGCCCGCTGCAGTGGCTCGAGCGTCCCTTCCCAGCGGTTCAGGCCCTGCTGATACAGGGACTTGAGCGTGAGCAGCTCGGTATTGTCGGGCGCGCTCGCCAGTGCGTGCTCTATGGCCGCGAGCCCCTTCTGGTTGTCGAGCTCCACGTTCCCGTAATAGCTGGACAGCGCGCGGGCCGCGTCCTCTCCATCGGGCGCGAGCGCCGCCGTACGCTGGGCGGCGTACTTCGCGTCCGCCGCGAGCTGGGGCACGGGGACCCCGTTGACGTACAGGACCGACCGGGCGCGGGCCAGTCGGCCCCAGGCGGCCACGAAGGTGGAGTCGAGCGCGACAGCCTGTTCGTAGGACGCGATGGCCCGGCGCAACGAGGCGGGGTCCTGGCCCGGGCTGGCCAGACCTTTCAGGTAGGCGTCGTAGGCCGCCAGGTTCGCGGTCGGCGCCGCCTCTAGCTTGCGCTGGGCGCTATCGGCGAGGGCGATGTCGAGCGCGCTCGCGACCTTGCCCGCGATCTCGCCCTGCACCTGGAACACGTCGGTCAGCGCCGCGTCGAACGGCTGGCTCCAGCGGGTGCGCGGCGCGTGGCCGGGACCGACGTCCACCAGCTCGGGCGAAACCCGCACCCGGCTGGCGCCGCCGGCCTTGTCCCATCGCACGGTGGCGGTGAGCAGGTAATCGGCGCCGAGCTCGCGAGCGATGTCGGTGGGCGACTTGGTGGTATGGCGGTATTGGTTCGAGCTGCCGCGCGCGATGACGGACAGGCCGGCGATGCCGGACAGCTTGGACCGGACCTCGTCGCCCACGCCGTCGGCGAAGTAGGCGTCGCTCGAGTCGCCCAGGTTTTCGAAGGGGAGCACCGCCACGACGCGGGCGCCGGCGGCGGTGTCGGCGGCCGGATGGCCCCGCCGCCAGGCGAACAGCGCGCCGATGCCCACCAGGAAACCGAGGCCAAGCGTGAGGGCCGCGACCGGCACACGACGGCGCGGCCGGGGTTCGGCCGCCGGCGGCGTCGGGGCGGGCGAGGTGACGGTCGCCGCCGACGTGGCGGGTGCCGACGCGACGGGTGGAGCGGCCACCGGCAGCGTCGTCGCGACATCGGTCGTCAGCGCCCGGGCGAACGCGCCCACCGATTCGAACCGGTCGGCGGCCACGGGTGCCAACGCGCGGGCCACCGCCTCGTCCACCGCGGGCGACACGCTGGAACGCGCCTGCCGCACCCGCGGCACCTCGCCGCTGAAGCGCTTGGCGATGATGGCCTGCGCGGTGGGCCCGGTGAACGGGGGCTCGCCGGCCAGCATCTCGTACAGCACGGCGCCGAGCGAGTAGATGTCGGTGCGCGCGTCGATCCCCTTGTCGCCGGCGGCCTGCTCGGGGCTCATGTAGGCCGGGGTCCCGATCGCGAGGCCGGTCTCGGTCAACCGGTCGCCCTCGGCGGCGAGGGCCCGGGCGATTCCGAAGTCGGCGACCAAGGTCGAGCCGTCGGCGGTGAGCAGGATGTTCTCGGGCTTGATGTCGCGGTGCACCACGCCGTGCTTGTGGGCGTACTCGAGCGCGCGCGCCGCCTCGGTGGCGATCCGGAGCGCCGCGTCCACCGGGAGCTGCTTTTCGCGGGTGAGCCGGTCGCGCAGGGACTCGCCTTCCACGAACGGCATGGTGAACCAGAGGCGGCCGCCGGCTTCACCGGAGTCCAGGACGGTCAGGATGTGCGGGTGCTGGAGTCGGGCGGCGAGGCGGATCTCGCGCTGGAACCGCTCGGGGCCGAGGGTCTGGGCCAGATCGGGATGGAGGACCTTGAGGGCGACCGGCCGGTCGTGGCGGAGATCCTGGGCGAGATACACCGTGGCCATGCCGCCGCGGCCCAGCTCGCGTTCGAGCACGTACCGGTCGCGCAGAGCGTCGGCCAGGGCGGCGGGGATGGTCACGGGGATGCCGGGTGAGGGTCGGGCACAAATCTGCTTCGGGTGGGGGCGGAATGCCAACTCGCGCGGCGCCGGGGTCGACGGCGCCCGGGCCTACGTCGTCACCGGTCAGCCGGAAAAGGCCATCGACGAGCTCGAGCAGCTGCTCAAGGTGCCGTACCATCTCACGCCCGCGTGGCTGCGCATCGATCCGACGTGGGATCCGCTTCGGAGCAATCCTCGGTTCAAGCGGCTGGTGGAGGGCGGAGCTACTCCTGCCGCGTGATCTGCAGGAGAGTCACCCTGAGCGAAGCGAA
>DATEJD010000269.1:0-2985 GCA_035278325.1 Gemmatimonadales bacterium
TGCCGCCGCCGGCACCGTGGCGGCCGACGGCGGAGCCCGAAGCGCAGCGGTGAGCTCGCCGGCGGTGGCGAACCGGTCGGCCGGCGCGCGCGCCAGCAGCCGCTGCAGCACGCTATCGAGCTCGGCCGGCACCGTGTCGCGCAGCCGGCGGGCGGAGGGAACCGGATCCGTCAGCCGCTTGGCCACGATGGCCTGCGCGGTGGGACCGGTGTACGGCGGTTCGCCGGTGAGCAGCTCGTACAGCACGCACCCGAGGCTGTAGAGGTCGGACCGGCCGTCGAGCGCCGCGTCGCCCAACGACTGCTCGGGCGACATGTAGGCCGGCGTCCCGAGGGCCATTCCAGTTTCGGTCAATCGGGACTCCACCTGACCGTCACTACCCGGTTCGCCGGTACCCGGTCCGACCGTCTGACCGTCTGCGTACGCCTTCGCCACCCCGAAATCCGCCAGCAGCGCGTGGGGCGGCGTGGCGCCGTCGAGCAGGACGTTCTCGGGCTTGATGTCGCGGTGGATGATGCCCTGGCCGTGGGCGTAGGCGAGCGCGTCGGCCAGCTCGAGCGTCCACCGGATGGTATCATCCAGCGGCTGCTGTCCTTGGCGGCGGAGCCGGTCGCGCAGGCTCTCGCCCTGCACCAGTGGCATGCTGTACCACAACACGAGCGGCGCCGTGCCCTCGGCGGGGATCTCGCCGGAGTCGAGCACCGGGAGGATGTGCGGGTGCTGCAGGCGGGCGGCGAAGCGGATCTCGCGCAGGAAGCGCTCGGCGCCGAGCGTGGCGGCGAGGTCGGGCCGCAGGACTTTGAGCGCGACGCGGCGGTCGTGGCGGAGATCGTGAGCGACGTAGACCACGGCCATGCCGCCGCGGCCGAGCTGGCGGTCGAGGCGGTATCGGCCGCTCAGGGCGGTCGCGAGGCGGTCGAGGGTGTCGGTCAGGGCGGTGACCGGGTCGGGGTGCTCTAGCATACGTCTGCCGCTGGATTCCGCGCCAGCCGGAGCCGCGAATGGGATCGGTGCGGCCGGGCGAGCGCCGGCGGCGAGAGGTCCTCCGGGGACGTTGCGGAACGCTCTGGTCCGGAGCCCGCGCAAACTGACGCGCGGTCTCCTCCCCGCCGCGTTCCGACGCGCCCCTCCGGACCCCTCGCCGCCGGCGCTCGCCCCTCAGCATCGGTCAGCGCGGGCTGGATGCGGGCTGGTGGCGGGTGTAATGCTTCGAGGGGGTCTGCGTTAGCCGCTATGAAGGCCATGACGGCCTGCGCTGGATCACCCGAACCTCAGGAGCTTGACCGTGACCGATACGAACGCCACCACCAAGACTTCTGCCTGCGGCTGTGGGTGCGGCTGCGGCGATGATTGTCCCTGCGGCACCCTGCTTCCCGGCTGCGGGTGCGAGTGCGCCTAGAGGCCGAGGCCGCCGAGCGCGACCCGGAGGCTCCGGGCGTGCTCGGCACGCTCCTGGAGAACCATGAACGCTTCCTCGGCTTCGTGGAGCGGCGGGTTGGGTCGCGCGATGAAGCGGAGGACATCCTGCAGGAGGCGTTCGTCCGGAGCCTCGGGCGAACCGACCAGCTCGAGGATGCCGAATCGGCCACGGTCTGGTTCTATCGGGTGCTCCGGAACGCGCTCGTCGACCATTACCGACGCGAAGGCACCCGGAGTCGGGCGTTGAGCGCGCTCGCGGCGGAAGGCGAACCCGAGACGGACGCCCCCGACGAGGAGCTGGAGGCGATGGCGTGCGCCTGTGTGCTGTCGCTGGTCGACACGCTCAAACCGGAGTACGGAACGGCCATCCGTCGGGTGGACCTGGAGGGAGCGAGCGTGCGCAGTTTCGCCGAAGAGGCCGGCATTACCGCCGGCAATGCCGGTGTGCGGCTGCACCGCGCACGCTCGGCGCTGCGGCGGCAGCTCGCGCGATCGTGCGGGACCTGTCTCGAGCACGGCTGCCTCGACTGCCGCTGTGGCGGGGCCGGCGGGCGTCTGCCAGGGTCCTGACCGCGTGCCAAGGTCCTGACCGCGAAGCGGGCACTCATTCCGCACAGGCGGGTACCCATACCCGCGGGCCCTCCGCGTCGCCAGATTGATTCGGTCCCCTGGCCCGCAGCCGTGAGCGCCCATGCCCGTTCCGCATCCCGCTGGTCTTGATCCTGCTGGTCTTGTCGCGTGACCTCGATCCCGACCCGCTGGTCCGCCACCCACCATCTCGATCGCCGCGCTCTCCCGCGCGCCGAGTATCGCCGTACCTCTCCCGCCCTGCTCGAGCTGCTCGGCCTTCGGTGCGCGGTGCGGGACCTGGGCTTGGGCGGGCTCCGGGTCGAGCCCGCGCCCGGCGGGCGGGTCTGGAGCGTGGGACAGGAGGTGAGCGCGACCCTGGTGCTCCGGAGCGGCGAACGGGTCGAGATCGAGGCGCGGATCGGCCGAATCGACCGGTCCGGGCTGGCCTTCTTCCCCGATGGCGAGCGCTGGCCCACCACCTTCCAGATCGAAAGCGAGCGCGCCGCGCTCAACCAGCGGCAGCGCGAGCGGCGGTCGGATCCGCGGCTTCCGATGCCGGTGCCGGCCGGTGGTTCCGGCGCGCACACTCCACTCCGGGACATCAGCGCCACGGGACTCAGGTACGCGCTCACGCCCTACGAGTCGGCGCCGGCGATCGGGAGCCGCATCGAGGGTGCGCTCCAGCTCGACCCCGAGACCGTGATCGAGGTGCACGGCCGGGTGGTGCGGCTGACCGGGCGCGAGGTGGCCGTCGCGTTCGATCCCCCTGGATTGGAGCCGGGAGTGCTCGAGGGATTGCGTCGGCGGTTCTTCGGGGGTGGTGGGACGGGAGTGGGTGCGTCGGGCGAGCGCCGAAGGCGGTAGGCCTGGGGAGGGCGGAAAGACGGACCCGGACGGAAAGACGGAAAGACGGAAGGACGGGAAGACGGAACGGCGTCACCCTGAGCGCAGCGAAGGGGGCATGAGCGGACGTATGCCCCCTTCGCTGCGCTCAGG
>DATEJD010000270.1:0-6689 GCA_035278325.1 Gemmatimonadales bacterium
GGTGACTCGTCGCTCAGGGTGACTCGCGGCCTGCCGCCTGCCCGCCTTCCCGCCTCCCGTCACGCCGGCAGCCCATCCTCCTCCTCGAGGTATTCCGCGCGGTACATCCGGATGAGCTCGAAGAAATAGGAGATGGCCAGCGGCCCGATGAGCAGGCCGAGCAGGCCGAACCAGTTGATGCCGGCGAACGCCCCGATGACCGTGATGAACGGGTGGATCCGCGCCCACCGCCGGAAGACGTACGGCCGGATGACGTTGTCGACGTTGCCCACCACCAGGATGCCCCACAGCACCATCGCCATGGCCCACCCGTATCGGCCGGCCAGCGCCAGCGATGCCGCCGCCGGCCCCCAGATGAGTCCGCTCCCCACGATCGGCAGGATGGCGACGATGATGGTCACCACGCCCCAGAACGCCGCGTTGGCGAGCCCAGCCGCGGCGAAGGCGATGCCGACGAACAGGCCCTGCACGGTCGCCGTGAGACCGGTGCCGATGATGGTCGAGAAGGTCACGTCGCGGAACCGGGCTCGGAGCAGCTCCGCATTCTTCGCCGAGAACGGAATGAAGGGCCGGATACCGGACCATGCCCCGGCCGGTGCTACCAGCAGATAGAACAGGCCGAAGAACGCGATCGTGAGCTGAATGCCGACCCGGGTGGCCGTCCCCACCACGCTGAGCGCGCTGCTGCCCGCCCAGGAGACGATCTGCGAGCCGAGCTGCTCGATCTGGGCGCCGATGTCGTACTCCCCCACCTTGAGCTCGCGGAGACGCGCGAGCAACGGGCTCGACAGCACGCTCTGCGCCATGTCCTGGGCCTGGTTGGCCAACAGGCCGATGAAAGAAACGCCCGGCCCGAGCACCAGCACGATCCCGACCAGCACCACGATGCCGGCGGCGATTCCGGGGCGGGCGCCGAGACGGACGATGGCCCGCGCGAGCGGACTGAAGACCACATAGAGGACCAGCGCGCCCATGAGACCGGTAATGAACGGCCACAGGGCGTAGGCCAGGCCAAGCCCGAGGGCGGAGATGAGGAGGGCCGCCCGCTGGCGCTTCGTGTCGATGAACGGCATGCCAAAGAGTAGGCGGAGGCTCCCCGCGTCGCCAGCGGCATCGGTCTTGCCGCGTTTCGGGCGAACGGCGACATTATCCTGGCCCCAACCCCCACCCCTCGGCAGATCGTTGGAGCTCTATTTGGGCATCGAGAAGAATCACGCTTCCTCGCTTCGGGACCCGGAACGAGCGGGCGGCGCGCCGGCCACTCCGCCCGACGCGTCTTCGGCGCACGGGTACGACGCGCTGCCGGTCATGCTGTGGATGGTGGCACCCGACGGCACCTGCGACTACGTCAACGCCCGGTGGCTCGAGTTCACCGGCCGGCCGCTCGGCGCGGAGCTCGGCGGCGGGTGGACCGACCGGATCCACCCGGACGACCGGCAGGCGTGCCTCGATCAGTTCCGCAAGTCCCTGAGCGAGCGCGAGCCGCTCCGTCACGAGTACCGGATGCGCCGGTACGACGACCAGTACCGCTGGCTGCTGGACGTCGCCGTGCCGCGCTTCGACGACAGCGGGGCCTTCCGCGGGCTCATCGGCTGCAGCACCGACGTCACGGATCGCCGGCAGCTGGAGCAGCGACTGGTGCAGGCCGAGCGGGCGCAGGCGATCGGCCAGCTGGCCGGCGGCATCGCCCACGACTTCAACAACCTGCTCACCGGCATCAGCGGCCACGTGACCCTGCTGCTCGAGGAGGCCGGCCTGAGCGAGCTCGCACGCGAGGACCTGGCCCAGATCCAACGCTCGGCCGAGCGCGCCGCCAATCTCACCCGCCAGCTCCTGGCGTTCAGCCGGCGCCAGGTGCTGGCGCCGCGCGTGCTCGATCTCAATCAGCTGGTCACCGGCTGTCTGTCCCGGCTCCGTCGCGTCGCGGGGGAGCGGGTGCAGGTGGTGGGCAACCTGATGCCGCAGCTCGATCAGATCGTGGCCGACCCGACCCAGCTGGAGCAGGTGCTGATTCAGCTCACCGCCAACGCGCGGGACTCGATGCCGAACGGAGGGACGTTCGAGCTGACCACCCGACAGGAGCGGCTCGAGGAGACCGACGCGACGCGGATCTCGGCGCCCAGGAGTGGCGTGTACATCGTGCTCCAGGCACGGGACACGAGTCCAGGCCTCAGCCCCGCCGAGCTCGCGCGGGTGTTCGAGCCGTTCGCCGGCGGGAAGTCGGCCCTCGAGAGCGCGGGACTGGGCCTCGCGTCGGTGTACGGCATCGTGAAGCAGAGCGGCGGGCTGATCGATGTGGCCAGCGAGCCCGGCCGGGGCACCACCTTCACCCTCTCGTTCCCGCGGCACGAGGGGAGCGCGCCGGTCGGAGTGCCGGTAGACCTGCGCGAGCCCGCCGGTGGCTCCGAGACGGTGCTCCTGGTGGAGGATGAGGAGCAGGTGCGCGAGCTGACGCGCCGCGTGCTCGAGCGGGTGGGCTACACCGTGCTGACCGCGGCCGACGCCGAGGCCGCCACCGCGATTGCCGACCGGCACGCGGGGCACATCCACCTGCTGGTGACCGACATGCTGCTGCCGCAGCTGAGCGGCCGGGAGCTCGCCGCCCGGCTCAGTATCCACCGACCGGCCATCAAGGTGCTCTACATCTCTGGCACCAGCGAAGGCTCGGTGGCGCGGCTCCGGATGCTCGAGCCGGGCACCGAGTTCCTGGAGAAGCCCTTCTCGCTCGACCGGCTCCTCCGAACCGTGCGGCAGGCCCTGGGCGGACCGGACGGCGGGACCCGATCGGCCCCATGAGCATGCGGTCGAACCCACGGAACCGTACGGGGCGCCGTTCGACCTGACCGGGCGC
Source organism: Gemmatimonadales bacterium (assembly GCA_035278325.1). GTDB lineage: Bacteria > Gemmatimonadota > Gemmatimonadetes > Gemmatimonadales > GWC2-71-9 > CAVVWJ01. The sequence continues at coordinate 2,852 of DATEJD010000270.1, forward strand.
CGTTCGACCCGCCACGGACCGACCCGGTCACTCCCGGCATGAGCGGTAACCGCATCCTCAGGGCCAGGATCCGTCGGCTCCTCGACCACGTCTCCTGACGGCGCTATCTTCGGGACAACACCGGCCCGCACAGCCGCGGTCCCCGCCCGAGGACGGCCTCCGTGGTCCCTGCCCTGCCAGCCCCATTCGACCAACTCCCGCTCGGCGTCATCCTCGCGGCCGCCGCGGTGGTTCTCGTGCTGCTGGGGCTCTGGCTCACGGAGTGGCGCCGGCGCCGCCGGGCCCAGAAGGCCGAAAGCACCGCGATGGGTCAGCTCCGCACCATCACCGCGACCATGCGCGAAGGTGTCATCGCTTACGACATGGACCTGCGGCTGACGCTGGTCAATCCCGCCTTCGAGCGCCTCACCGGCTACCCCCTGGAAGACCTCCAGGACCAGGAATTCCTCCAGTACATCCACCCCGACGACCGCCCCGCGCTGGTGGCCGAGTGGGAGCGGCTGGTCAAGGGCGGCTCGCTCCGCGACCAGGAGTATCGCCTGGTCACCCGCGCCGGCCAGGTGCGCTGGTGCGCCAGCCGCTGGGAGCCGCTGCTCGACGAGCACGGGCGCCAGATCGGCTATCTCGGCGCCGAGTACGACATCACCGAGCGGAAGCTCGCCGAGCAGGAGATGCTGCTCGACACCGAGCTGTTCCAGGAGATCATCGAGGTCCAGCAGGCCGTGGCGGCCGCCGGCCTGGACTCGGCCACGGTCATGCGGGTGATCGCCGAGCGGAGCATGGCGCTCACCCATTCGGCCGGCGCGGTGATCGAGCTCCTGGAAGGCGAGGAGCTGGCGCCCGTGCTCAGGATCGGCGTGGAGAGCCCGCGGCTGCGAGTGGCGGACAGCCTGTCGGGAGCAGCGGTGCGGACCGGCGAGCTGCAGCGGTCGGACGATATCCTTACTGACCAGCGGATCGGGCACGCGGCCTATCACGAGCAGGGCATCCGGTCCATTCTCGCCGTCCCCCTGCGCGACGATCAGCGGATCCTCGGCGTCCTCAAGGTCCTCTCGCCCCGCACGGCCGCGTTCAGCGACCGCGACGCCAAGGCCCTGCGACTGCTGGGCGGCCTGGTGGGCGCGTCGCTGGACCAGGCGTCGGCATTCGAGGCGCGCCAGTCGCGGCTCGAGGATCGCACGGTCGCTCTGCAGGAGAGCGAGCAGCGGTTCAAGCACCTGGTGGACGTGGCGCAGGAGGGGATCTGGGTGGCCGACGAGCAGGGCGTCATCACCTACGTGAACCAGCGCATGGGCGACTTTCTGGGGTACCAGAACGGCGCGCTGCTCGGCCGGCCGGTGTTCGATTTCCTCGACGCCACCGCCAGGGCCGGCGCGCAGCGGGCACTCCGGCGCCCCGACGCCGGGGGTGAGACACTCGACCTGCGCTTCCGCCGCCAGGACGGCACCGAGCTCTGGGGCCTGGTCTCGGCCAGCCCGATCACCGGGCGCGACGGGTCGCCGGTGGGCACCGTGGGCATGGTCACCGACATCACCGAGCGGAAGCACACCGAGGAGCGGCTCCGCCGCTCGGCCGAGCGGCTGGCCGTTCTGCACGATCTCGACCAGGCGGTCCTGGCGGCGCGTTCGCCGGCCGAGATCGGCCGGGCCGCGCTGGGACGCCTCCGGCGCATGGTGCCCTGCCAGCGCTGCAGCGTCGTGCTGTTCGACTTCCCGCGGGGTCAGGCACAGCTCATCGCGGGCTACGCGGCCGGCGTCCCGATCCCGGCCGGCCCCATCCCCATGGAGCGGCTCTCGCCGGCCGACGTGCTCCGGCGGGGCTCGGTTCGCGCCATCGACGATCTGGCGACGGTGGAGTCGCCCGCGGCGGTGCTGCGAGAGCTCCGCGACGACGGGATGCGCAGCGTGCTGAGCGTTCCGCTGCTCGCGGACAACGCGGTGTTCGGCGAGATCAACCTGGCCGCGAGCACCCCGCGCGGGTTCAGCGCCGAGCACCGCGACATCGCGGTCGAGATCGCGGCGCCCCTGGCCATCGCGATCCAGCAGGCCCGCCTGCGCGACGACCTGAGCCGCCAGGCCGGCGACCTCGAGCGCCGCGTGGCCGAGCGGAGCGCCGCCCTCCGGGCGGTGACGGCCGAGCTCGAGACGATGCTGTACGCCGTCTCGCACGACCTGCGGGAGCCGCTCCGCCATCTCTGTGGATTCAGCCAGCTTCTGCTCGACGATGCCGGGCCCGCGATCGATCCGGCCGTGCAGCACTACGCCCGGAACATCCGCGACGGCGCCAGCCGGATGGCCGCGCTGGTGGACGACCTGGTGAGCCTGGGCCGGGTGGCGCGGCAGGACCTGATGCGGCGGCCGGTCGATCTCACTTCGCTGGTCGACGACGTGGTGAGCCGACTGCAGCCGCTCACCGACAGGCGCGAGGTCGAGTGGCGAATCCAGCCGCTGCCGACCGTGGAATGCGACGCGGCGCTGGTGTCGCTCGCGCTCCAGAGTCTGCTCTCCAACGCCCTCAAGTTCACCCGCCCTCGGGATCACACGGTGATCACCATCCGACCGGTGGAGCACGACGGCCAGGCGGGCATCGCGGTGCAGGACAACGGTATCGGGTTCAAGATGGCATATGCCGGCAAGCTGTTCGGCGTGTTCCAGCGACTGCACCGGCCCGACGAGTTCGAGGGCAATGGGGCCGGGCTGGCGCTGGTCCAGCGGGTAGCACAGAAGCACGGCGGCCGGGTGTGGGCCGAGTCGAGCGGGGAGTCCGGCGCCACGTTCTACCTGACTCTGGGCGCGGCGCCGGCGTGACGCTGCCCGACGAGCTGGACCTGCTGCTGGTGGAGCACGACCCGCTCGAGGCGGAGCTGCTGCTCCGCACGCTCGCGGGACTGGCTCGGGCGGACCGCCTCGCCGTGGCGCGCGATGGCGAGGAAGCGCTCGACTGGCTGCTCGGCCGCGGCATCTACCGCCACCGGATGGGCGGCGCCTTGCCGCGACTGGTGCTGCTGGAGCTCCGCCTGCCGCGGCTCGACGCGGTCGAGGTCCTCCGGACGCTTCGGGCCAGCCCGCGCACCGCCAGCGTGCCGGTCGTCGTCCTCAGCTCGTCCTCCGAGCCACGCGAGCTGGCCCAATGCTACCAGGCAGGGGCCAACAGCTGCGTGCGGAAGCCCATCGAATACCGCGAGTTCGCCGAGACGCTGCGGTCGACCGGGCGCTACTGGCTGGCGCTCAATCGGGTGGCCCACGAGGGGGCACCGGTCGGCTAGGAGAGACGCGGGTCAACGACACCATTTGGAGTCTTCAGCCGTCTTACAATCAGACCAATCATCCCGAGCGACCCTCATCCCGAGCGCAGCGAGGGATCTTCTCCGCCAAGCTCGAACTCAGCCTGGCAAGATCCCTCGCTGCGCTCGGGATGACAGTCTGCGCTCGGGATGACAGTCCCGCTGTGGAATGAGCGTTCCCCAACCCCAGCTTTAGAGGCCTCCGTGCTCGTCCGTACCATCCGCGCCACCGCCGTCCTCGCCGCCGTCGCCGCTTCCGCACCCCTGGCCGCCCAGTCGCCGGTGGACATTCCCTACGAGCGGTTCGAGCTGCCCAACGGCCTCACGGTGCTGGTGCACGAGGACCACAAGGCCCCGATCGTCGCCGTCAACGTCTGGTATCACGTCGGCTCCAAGAACGAGCGCCCGGGCCGTACGGGCTTCGCCCACCTGTTCGAGCACCTGATGTTCAACGGGAGCGAGCACTACGACAAGGAGTTCCAGGAGCCGCTCGAGCGGGTCGGCGCCACCGAGCTCAACGGCACCACCAACGAAGACCGCACCAACTACTTCGCG
>DATEJD010000271.1:0-8387 GCA_035278325.1 Gemmatimonadales bacterium
CTTACCGCTCACCCTTCTTCCAGCACCTCGAAGTGCGTGACGGTCGGCTCCAGCTCCAGCAGGAATCGCGTGTCCTCCGGGTAATACCGGGCTCGCTCGACGTCCTCCCCCGCAAAGGCCCGGATGCTGTCCCACGAGTCCCACAGCGTCGTGAGCAGGTAGTGCACCTGGTCACCCTCGCGACGGCGGAGGACCTGCACCCCGCGGTTGCCGGGGGTGTGTCGGTAGTCGAGCAGGCCGGTGCCGAGCAGGTACTGGTAGTAGGTGTCGGCGTCCGCGGCGCGCACCCGGCCGTGCCACTGGCGTGCGATCATCGTGCTCCTCTGGTCACGGGACTGGGTTGGTCAGTCCGACTCGCGCTCGCTGTGACCTGCTCGCTGCTCGAGCGGGTGCTCCACGAGCGTCTGCCGCACCCACCGATTCCAGAACGGGTATCGCTGCTCCAGCTCCGCGGACGGCCAGCCGAACCGGTCGCACAGCCCGAGCGCCACGCCCGGCGACCGGCTCTGCCCGACATGACAGTGCACCACCAGCCGATCCGCGTGCCGCCATTGTTCCATGAAGGCGACGATCGTCGCGGCGTGCTCGGGCGCGAACAGCACGTCCTCGGGGTTCATGGCTTCGACGATGTCGCTGAAGTAGAGCCGGAGCACCGCCGCGAATCCGGGCGAGAGCCGCGCCGGCGGCGCACTGGGGTCGCTGATCGAGATGCAGACCTCGACACCGTCGGGCACGTATTGCTCGACCGCGTCGCGGCCGAAGATTCTGAGCTCCATTTCCGGCCTACTCCGCCACGTTGTCGAGCCCGATCCGCTGCACCAGCGGCCAGTAGCGCGGGTCGCTCCGGATCGGATCGAGCCGCGGATGCACCCGCAGAAGAATCATTCCCGCCGCGCGCTCCTCGATCGCTGTCTCGAGCCACTGGAATGCGTTGTCCACGTCGCCCAGGCTGGCGTGGAGCGCCGCGATCCCCCACGCCGACACGACCCGCCTGGCGCGCGCCTCGGTGAGCTCGGCCAGGATCCGCCGGGCCTCCGCCGTGTTGCCGCTCGCCGCCTCGAGGTGGCCCAGCCCGAAGGACGGGCCCGCGACGCCGCCCGACAGCCGCCGGCCCTCCTCGTACTCGGCCCGCGCCTCGTCGAACCGTCCCAGCGCCTCGAGCGAGCGCGCGAGGTCGGTGTGCGCGCCGTCGAACCGGGGATCCAGCTCCAGCGCCATGCGATAGTGCATCACCGACTTCTCGTACTCGCGCGCGTAGTAGTACGCGTCGCCGGCGCCGGTACGGATGTACATCGAAAGCGGGTCCAGGCTCACCGCCTTGAGCATCGTCGCGATCGCCTCGGGATGCCGCTCGTAGGCGTAGAGCACCTTCCCCAGCCGGTCGTACGCGGGCGCGAGCCCCGGATTGAGCTCGATGGCCCGCCTGAGCGCCCGGAGACCGCCCGCGAGGTCGCCGGAGTGCGACCGGATCACACCCAGCGCGCAGTGCGCCTCGGCGAGCGACGGATCCAGCTCGAGCGCCTTGAGCGCCGCGGCGGTCCCTTCGGCGAAGGCAACGGCCGGTGGCGCCATCCCGCGGAGCGCGCGAAAGGCGTGACAGTCGGCCAGCGCCGACCAGGCCGGCGCGAGATGGGGATCGAGCTCGAGCGCCCGCCGCGCGTGGCGCAGGCCCACTTCTACCGCCTGCGGCGATGCCGCGGAGTACGAGTGCCGGCTCCGGAGGAACTCGAGGTGGGCCTCGGGGTTGACCGCGGTACGCTTGGCGAGCTGGTCCGCCTCGCGGGGCGTGAGCTTGATGGCAATCTCGCGCGCCACTGTCTGCGCCAGCTCGCTCTGGAGGCCGAGCACGTCCTCCAGCTCGCGGTCGTAGCGCGCGGCCCAGAGCATCTCGTCGTTCCGCGCCGACACCAGCTGCACGCTGACCCGCACCCGGTTCGCGACCAGGAGCGCGGAGCCCTCGAGGACCGCGTCGACATTGAGCTCGCGCGCGATCTCGGGAATGGTGAGCGGGCTCCCCTTGTAGCGCATCGCCGAGGTGCGCGAGATGACCCGGAGTGCCCGGATGTGAGCAAGGTCGGAGATGATCGCCTCGGTCATCCCGTCGGCGAAGTACTCCTGCGCCGCGTCCTGCGACATGTTCCGGAGCGGCAGCACCGCGATGGCGCGGATCGACCCGCTCGCCGGGGCGGGAGCAACGGCGCCGGGCTTGCCCTCGCGGACCCGTCGCAGCGCCTCGGCCACCGCCGCCGCGGAGGCGGGCCGCCTGGTCGGGTCCTTGTCGAGGCACTCGGCGAGCAGGCGATCGAGCTCGGCCGGCACGTCGGGCCGGAGCGACTGTGCCGACGGCGCCGCGTTGTTGATGATGGCGAACATCAGCGCCTCGGGCCGCGCCTTCACGAACGGCCGCTGCCCGGTGACCATCTCGAACAGCGTCACGCCCAGGGCGTAGACGTCGGTGCGGACGTCGTCCGCCTCGCCGAACAGCTGCTCGGGCGCCATGTAGGGGAGGGAGCCGACCACGGCGCCCGAGTCGGTCATCCGGCCGGTGGCTTTCCCGCCGGCGATGAGCACCGCGAGGCCGAAGTCGAGGATCTTGGGCTGCCCGTCGGCCGTCAGCATCACGTTGGCGGGCTTGAGGTCGCGGTGGAGCACGCCGTGCTTGTGCGCGTTCTCGAGCGCATCGGCGATCGCGGCGCCGAGCGCGAGGACGGTGTCCAGCGGGAGCTCGCCGCGGCTGAGCCGCCGCTCGAGCGTTCCGCCGGACACGTACTCCATCACCAGGACGTCGTAGCCGTGCTCGGCGTCGAAGTCGAACACGGTGGCGACGCCGGGATGGGAGAGGCGCGACAGCACCCGAGCCTCGCGGCGGAACCGCTCGCGGGACGTGTCGTCGTCCAGCGCGCCGCGCAGCATCTTGATGGCGACGGTCCGGTCGAGCCGGTCATCGTGCGCCTTCCACACCTCGCCCATGCCGCCCTCGCCCACGCACTCGACGAGGCGGTAGCGGCCGAGCACGGTGGCGTCGCTGGCAGGCAGTCGAGCTTTCACACGCACCTGCGGACCGGGTGGAGAGGGCCGGCGGGAGGGCCGCCGCAGGGCGCAAGCTAGCGCCCGCGCGATGCGGGCCGCAACGGGGCGTACGCGAGTCACCCTGAACGCAGTGAAGGGGGCATGCCCAAACGCATGCCCCCTTCGCTCCGCTCAGGGTGACTGAGGCTGGTTGTATCCGCGCCCGGCACTACGTCCCGGCGCACCCCCCGTCTCCGCTCCCCGCCGCCCGCAGCCAATCCGACGCGAACTGCCTGAGCTCGCCCGGATTGAGGTCCGACACCGCCCAGAACTCCATCCCGCTGGTGCGCCCGTGGATCACGTTGAAGCCGAGCCGGACCACCGGTGCGTCCTGTCGGCAGGCGCCCGCCGACGCCGCTGGCCAGGTGAAGAGATTGACCCGGTGCGGCCCCCGCTCGTACACCAGCGCCGCAACCGGCCGGTCGTTCAGGTACTCGGTCCGTCCGCCCAGCATCGGGAACCCGTCGGTGGCCAGGTCGGGCACCGGCGGGGAGAAGTCGAGCTTGCCCGCGAACCACGGCTTCACCACATGGTGATCAGTCGAGACCACGTCCACCAGATGATCCACCTGGAGCGCGCGCACGTGGGCGTCGACCACCTGGGACACGACGTCCTGCTCGCCTCCGCGCGCGGTCGAGAGCCGGCCGATCCCGAAGCCGGCCCCGACCAGGAGCAGGGCGGCGATCGCGGAGCTCCAGGCGCGGCGCGGGGTCCAGCGGCCGGGGTGTCGCTCGCCCTCGAATGGCACGGGCTCCCGGATGAGTTGCCGGACGGAGTCGCGCAGCGCCGTGGAGGGTTCGCTGGTCGGGAGGCTCACGCGAAGCGCCGCGCCGAGCGTGCGGATGCGACCCACCTCGTCGCGACAGCGGGAGCAGGTGCGGACGTGCTCATCCCACCACTGCTGCGTGGCGCCCTCGAGCTGGCCGTCGGCGAAGGCGCCCAGCTCGGGCTCGGTGGCGTGACGGCAGGGCCCGGTCATCCTTCCGTCCCCTGCGCCTCGAGCACGCGCTGGAGCCGCCCGCGCGCCCGCGCCAGCCGCGACATGACGGTGCCGACCGGCACACCGGTGATCGACGCGATCTCCTTATAGCTCAGCTGCTGGACTTCCCGCATCACGATCACCTCGCGGAATGGGAGCGGCAGCGCGTCCACCGCTCGGGCGAGCTGCTCCTGCGTCTCTCGCCGCACCAGCGACGCCTCGGGGTCGTCCTCCGCGCTCGGCACCTGCGCCACGTCCTCGGGCTCGGACGTCCAGGCGAACCGCCGCTCCCGCTCGGTCCAGGCGTAGCACACCCGACGGACGATCGTCAGCAGCCACGCCCGCGCGTTCTCCCCCCGAAACCCGCCGAAGTGACGGACGGCCTGCAGATATGCCTCCTGCACCGCGTCCTCCGCATCGGCCATCTCGCGCAGGAGATAGCGGGCGAGCGTGAGGGCGGCGGCCAGGTGGGGGAGCATCTGCTGCTCGAAGGCAGGGGCGGGGTCGATGGTCGGGGCCTCGTTTCAGACGGTCGGACGGTCGGACGGTCAGACGGTCGGACGGTCAGACGGTCAGGTACATGGGTTGCCGGGCGGACCCGAGGCTCCAGCAGCCAAGTCGGTCCTTCGGCCGGAGCGGCTTAAGGAATAGAGCGTCCCACTCCCCGGAATATTCCGGCCTGGGCTCGGACGCTCCCGGTGCTGGCGTCATTGCCATTTCTGGACGACGGGGTCGGAGCACCCGCGTCAGTCACGACACCCCCCGTCATCCTTGGATGCAGCGTGCAGAAGTACGGATAGGTTCCCTGCGTGTCCAGGGTCAGGACATATTGGCCGCCGGTGTCGAGCGCGCCTGACGCGCGGGCGCCAGGCCGAGAGCGGTGAGCGGGAGGTGAGTCACCCTGAGCGGAGCGAAGGGGGCATGCGTCGGCTCATGCCCCCTTCGCTGCGCTCAGGGTGACTCACCCCCCTCACCGCTCACCGTCCAGATCCCTGGGCAAATGCGGCGCCGACAGCAGCGCCTGAAACGCTTTCCACCGACCAGCCTCCGTCTCCCCGCCCGTCCGCTCGACCCACTCGGCCACCATGTCCTTGCCGAGGTTGTAATTGATGACGTAGCTCCGATAGGTGTCGATGAACCGCACGGTCTTGGCCGACGCGGCCGGGGAGCTGAGCCAGTAGCGCGCCATCGCCACGGCCGCCTTGGTCGAGTCGAGCTGGCCGTCGAGGTATCGCCGGGCCACCTCGTTCCGGGCGTAGTTGAGCCGCTCCACCACCTGGCGCACCGCCGCGTTCCGCTCGGCGAGCGAAGTGTCGAGGCCCGCGAGCGGGAACAGGGAATCCCGCTCGAACGCGGTTCGCTCCGCGAGCGGAAACGCCATGTCGATCCCGTAGTTGGCGCTTCCCTCCGCGATGAACGACTGCGGGCTGAACAGCGGGTACATCGAAATCTCGACCCAGCCGCGCTGGCGCACGAGCGCCTGCTCGAGCAGTGCGTTGTACACGTGGTGCCCGGGATAGCCCTCATGGCAGGCGAGGTCGATCGCCCGGTCGAGCGCCACCGGAAAATCCAGGTTCACCTGGATCAGGCTGTGATACTCTCCCTTGTACCAGTTATAGGCGTTCCACGATGTGCCTTTGACGTATTCGAGGTCGAACCGCTCGCCTGGCGGCAGCGGAATATGCGCCAGGGTACGCGCGCGGCAGGCGGCGATGGCCGTCTTGAATACGGTGTCCACCTTGGCGGCCGGGATGTTGAGCCGGTCGCGGAACCGCTGATAGCGCTGGGCCAGCGGCCCCCTGCCGGGTAGCAGGCTGTCGAGCCGGGTCAGGAGCGAGTCGAAGTGCGCGTCGGAGAAGTGGGGCGGCTTGGCATCGTACAGCGCCTCGGCTTCCTGGTCGAAGCTCAGCTTTTCGCCCGTCAGCATCCGTGCCCGCGCGACCATCGAGCCGAGCTGGACCCGGAGATAGCGGTGACGCATGCGATCCAGCGAATCGGTGTAGGCCGGCACACTATCGCCGAGAATGGCGATCAACGACTCAGCGGCGGCTCGCACTTGCGGCACGCTGAGCGACTCGGCCCCGGCCAGCGCCTTGAGCGAGTCGGGTCCGTAGTAGGCGTCCACGTAGTTGGGGTCGCTCCGACCCAGATTGAGGCCGAGCACCACGTAGCGCCGCGCGATGGGGTCGAGCGCGTGGGGGTCGGGCGCGGGCGGAGCGGCCGGGCGGCACGCCGCGCCCGCGGCGACCGCGAGAACGAGGGCGATGGTGACCCGAACGATGAGCAGTGGACGCATGCGGGCGACGATCCTCCGAGGCGGAATGGAGAGCGATGGGGACGGGCGCGGCTGGTGCAAAGATAGACCGACGGTTCGATCGGCAGCAGGCTCCGAGCCTTGACGCCGGGGTACAATTCCCTCGCGACCCGCTAGATTCCTGCCCTCACCTTCTCCGATGAGACGATGCAAGCGCTCCTACTCGTACTGTCCGTCGCTCTCCAGACCTCCGTTTCCCAGCCTTCCGACTCCGAGCTCGCCCGTTGGGAGCGCCACGCCCGCGCCGTCACGATCGTCCGGGACGACTGGGGCATCGCGCACGTCCACGGGAAGACCGATGCCGACGCGGTGTTCGGCATGATCTACGCCCAGGCGGAGGACGACTTCAACCGGATCGAGGCCAACTACCTGACCAACATCGGCCGGCTGGCCGAGGTGGAGGGCGAGAGCGCCATCTATCAGGATCTCCGCATGAAGCTGTTCGTGAACCCGGACAGCATGCGGGCGCGCTACGCGGCGAGCCCGGCCTGGCTCAAGCGGCTGATGGACGCCTGGGCCGACGGGCTCAACTTCTACCTCCACACCCACCCCGAGGTGAAGCCAAGGCTGCTCACCCGGTTCGAGCCGTGGATGCCGCTCACGTTCAGCGAGGGCAGCATCGGCGGCGACATCGAGAGCATCTCCCTCGACGGGCTCCGGGCGTTTTACGGCGACAGTGCCGAGTCGCCGACCACGACCGGGCTCGAGGATCCGGTGACTGCCGAGCCCACCGGCTCGAATGGGTTCGCGATCGCCCCGGCCAACACCGTGAACCACCGTGCCCTGCTCCTCATCAACCCGCATACCTCGTTCTTCTTCCGCTCGGAGCTGCAGGTGACGAGCGACGAGGGGCTCCGTGCCTACGGCGCCGCCACCTGGGGCCAGTTCTTCCTGTACCAGGGGTTCAACGATCGGCTGGGCTGGATGCACACCTCCACCAGCGCCGATGCGATCGACGAATACGCGGAGACGATCGTGCACCGTGGCGCACGTCTGACCTACCGCTACGGCGGCGCCGAGCGGCCCGTGGTGTCGGAGCGCATCACGGTGCCCTACCGAACCGCCACAGGCCAGGCGAGCCGGACGTTCACGGTCTACCGCACGCACCACGGTCCGATCGTGCGCGCGGCCGAGGGCAAGTGGATCAGCGTCCGGCTGATGCAGAAGCCGGTCGAGGCCCTGAGCCAGTCGTTTCTCCGCACCAAGGCGCGAACCCTCGCCGACTATGAGAAGGTGATGGCGCTCAAGGCCAACTCGTCCAACAACACGGTGTACGCGGACGCCGACGGGAACATCGCCTACTTCCATCCTCAGTTCATTCCGCGGCGGAACGACCGGTTCGACTGGACCCGGCCGGTGGACGGGAGCGATTCGGCAACCGAGTGGCACGGCCTGCACGACATCGAGGACAGCCCGCATGTGATCGATCCGCCCAACGGGTGGATCCAGAACACCAACGATTGGCCTTACTCGGCGGCCGGCGAGTACAGCCCCCGGCGCGACCGCTTCCCGCGCTACATGGACACCGAGGGCGAGAGCCCGCGCGGACTGCACGCGATCAGGGTGCTGGAGAATCGTAAGGACTTTACACCCGAGCGTCTGCGCGACGCGGCCTTCGACAGCTATCTCACCGCCTTCGCCGAGCTGGTGCCGCCGCTGCTCGCGGCGTACGACTCGCTGCCCACGAGCGATGGCCGCAAAGCCCGCCTGGCCGAGCAGATCGCGGTGCTGCGCGGCTGGGACTATCGCTGGTCCGCCGGCTCGGTGCCGACCGCGCTCGCCGTCTTCTGGGGTGACACGCTGGCGGTTCTCGCACGGAGCTCGGCGGCGGCGGCAGAGCTTCCGCTCTACGATTACATGGTCAAGCGGGCGACGGTGGCCGAGCGGCTGGGTGCCCTGGAGGCGGCCTCGGGGCGGCTCACCCGGGACTTCGGCTCGTGGCGCACGCCGTGGGGCGAGATCAACCGGTTCCAGCGGATCTCGGGCGCGCTGGCTCAGCCATTCAATGATGCCGCGCCGAGCATC
>DATEJD010000272.1:0-4744 GCA_035278325.1 Gemmatimonadales bacterium
TCGGCGGCGGTCTCGAGGTGCACCAGCCGCACCGGCCGGCGCGCGCGGGTGTACCCGGCGCCGCGGCCCGCGTTGTGCGCGGCCTCGCGCCGAGCCGGGTCGGTGGTGATCCCGGTGTAGAGGGTACCGTCGCCGCAGCGGGCGACATAGACGTGCCACGTCATGGGAACCCCTGGATTGTAATGACGTGGCCGCCTTTCTATCTTCGGCGGAACCCCCGTGGACACGCCGAGTCTGCCGAGAGACGATGCCTGATCGCCGCCGGGTCCCTCGCAGCACCCTGCCCGAGCAGCGCACCCTCCTGTCCTGGCTCTTCGTCGGGCGGCTGGTGCTGGCCATCGGCATCCTGCTGGGCGCCGGCCTGGTCTGGACCGAGCGGCCCCAGGAATCGTTCCTGGTCACCGTTGCCGTCATCATCGCCCTCATGTTCACGGGCTACGGCGCCTGGTTCGTCTTCCTCCGGGGCCGGCACGCTGGCAACGGCTTCCTCATGGTGCAGGCCCTGGTGGATCTGGGGGTCATCACCACGATCGTGCACTTCGCGGGGCAGCCGCAATCTGCCTTCCCGGCGCTCTACGTGCTGGCCGTCGCGGCTTACGCCCTGCTCATGCCGCCCACCTGGGGAGCCGTCACGGCCCTCTGCGCCTCGACGCTGTTCCTGGGCGACGCGTTCCTGACCAGGGCCGGCGCGCCCGACACCGCGTTCTGGGCGCAGGTAGTGGTGTTCAACGTGGTATTCGCAATCGTGGCGGTGCTGGGCCACCGCCTGCGCGAGGCCGGGATGGAGCAGGAGACGCTGGCGATCGAGCTCCGCCGGGTGCGGCTCGAGGCCGACGACATCCTGCGCAACATCCGCTCGGGCGTGCTCACCGTGGACGGGGTGGGCCGCCTCGCGTTCATCAACCCCACGGGCCAGAAGCTGCTCGACCTCGACGGGGAGAGCTTGATCGGCATGCCGGTGCTCGATCAGCTCAAGGAGCGCTCGTCGGAGCTCTGGGCCGCGGTGGTGGCCGGCATCCGGAATGGCCGGAAGATCAGCCGGGGCGAGGGCATCGTGATGCACCAGGCCGGCCGGAGCTTCCCGATCGGCCTCAGTACCACCACTTTCCGACAGGAGGCGCAGGAGGCGCCGTCGGTCACCGCGATCTTCACCGACATATCCGACCTCAAGGAAGTACAGGAGCTCCAGCAGCGCGCCGAGCGGCTCGAGTCGGTAGCGGCGCTGAGTGCCTCACTGGCCCACGAGATCCGGAACCCGCTGGCCTCGATCCGCAGCTCGGTCGAGCAGCTGGCCCGCTCGCGGCACGCCGATGACGACGAGCGGTTCCTGGCCGGCCTCATCGTCCGCGAGAGCGATAGGCTGAGTCGCCTGCTGAGCGAGTTCCTCGACTTCGCCCGGGTGCGCGCCACCCGGTTCGTGCCCCTGGACCTGCACTCGGTGGTGGTGGCCGTGGTGCGGTTGATTCGCGCCCATCCGGACTGCCGGCCCGACGCCAGCATCACGATCGAGGGCGGCCGCACCGTGCTCGACGGGGATGAGGACCTGCTCCACCGGGTGATCGCCAACCTGGTGCTCAACGCGGTCCAGGCCGCCCGCGGGCCCATTCGCATCACGGTGGATGTGGCGGCGGTGCAGGGGGCGGAGATCCCGCATGGGACCAACCTGGAGCACGCCGTCCGGCTGCAGGTGCGGGACGATGGCCCCGGGATCCCGGCCGACATCCGCGAGCGGCTGTTCGACCCGTTCGTCTCGGGCCGGCCCGGCGGGAGCGGGCTGGGGCTCGCGATCGTCCAACGGGCGGTGCAGGCGCACCGCGGACTGGTGCTGGTGGACTCCGGGCCCGGGTCCGGCACGACCTTCACTATCTTTCTGCCCGCCAAGATGATGGCGGAGGATGCGGCATGAGCTATAAGCCCTCGGTGCTGGTGGTAGACGACGAGTCGGGCATCCTGGACACCCTTCGGATCCTGCTCCGGAACGAGGGGTTCGAGGTGACCACCGCCCAGGGCGGTAAGGCTGGCCTGGAGCAGATCCGGTCGGGCACCCACGACATCATCCTCTCCGACGTGCGCATGCCCCAGGTGAGCGGCCTGGACATTCTCACCGCCGCGCGCGAGCAGGACCCGATGACGCCGGTCATCCTCATGACCGCGCAGGCCTCGCTCCAGAGCGCCATCGGCGCCGTCAACTCGGGCGCCTTCTACTACATCCAGAAGCCGTTCAGCAATGACGAGCTGGTGGCGATCCTGCGGCGGGCGTGCGAGTACCGCCAGGTGCGGGTGGAGAACAAGCAGCTCAAGCAGGAGATCCGCCGGCGCGACAAGGCCACGGTCACCCGCCCGATCGGCAAGTCCAAGCGCTTCCTCGAGGTCCTGAAGCTCGCCGAGCACGTATCGCCCACCGACTCGACCGTCCTGATCCAGGGCGAGAGCGGCACGGGCAAGGAGGTCATCGCCCGCTACGTGCACAACCTCTCCAACCGGAGCGACGGGCCGTTCCTCTCGATCAACTGCGGCGCCCTTCCGGAGAACCTGCTCGAGAGCGAGCTGTTCGGGCACGTGAAGGGGAGCTTCACCGGTGCCGTGCGGGACAAGCAGGGTCTCTTCGCGGCGGCCCGGGGCGGGAGCTTCTTCCTCGACGAGGTCGGCGAGATGCCGCCGTCGCTCCAGGTGAAGCTCCTCCGGGTGCTGCAGGAGCGGGAAGCCATCCCGGTGGGCGCCACCGAGCCGATCCCGGTGGACGTGCGGATCATCGCCGCCACCAATCGCGACCTCGAGGAGGAGATCCGCCGCGGGAACTTCCGCTCCGACCTGTTCTACCGGCTCAACGTCATCGCGCTCAACCTGCCGCCGCTCCGCGAGCGGCGCGACGACCTGCTCCTGCTGATCGAATCGTTCCTCCAGGGGCTCGCCGCCGAGTCGGGTGCGGAGCCCAAGGCGCTCGCGTCCGAGGCCCTGGACGCCGTCATGGTCTACGAGTGGCCCGGCAACGTGCGCGAGCTGGAGAATGCGCTGGAGCACGCCACCGTCCTGAGTCGCGGCAATCTGATCGAGGCGTCGGCGCTTCCCGAGCGCATCACCAAGCGCCGCAAGGAGCCGCTGGTGGCGGAGCGCAGCTACCGCAATCCGACCCTGGAAGTAATCGAGCGGGCCTACATCATGTGGGTGCTGCAGGCGGAAGGCGGGAACAAGACTCGGGCGGCCGAGGTCCTGGGGATCGACCCGAGCACGCTGTACCGGAAGCTCAGCCGGTACGAGGAGCAGCAGGTGGAGGTGAAGGCCTAGCGGCTAGCGGTCTCGCGCTGTCGCTCGGCAACCCTGACGTATGCCGCAAGTAGCTGCGAGCGAAGGTCGCCGGCCGGCCGCCCGCTCATCGGTGCCAGCGCCTCCAGCACCCGCCGGGCGCCCGCCGGGTCGCCCGTCTGCAGCTTGGCCATCACTGCACCGTCCCGCAGTTCGTCTCCTGGCACCCACCCCGGCTCATGCTGCACCACCGGCAGCAGACGGTCCGCCGCGGCCGACGCCTCCGCCCAGTCCCATGCCGCCACCCCGTGCCGGAAGAGGACGACATCCCGTGCCGAGGCCGGGCCGTCGTGCCGCGCGATGAACTGGAGGGCCCGGGCATAGAGTTGCTCGTCCGGGCGTCCCGCCGCCCCACCGTTCCTGAGCCGCTCCGCCTCTCCCTGCTCGGTGAGCCACGCTTCCCAGCTGGCTGGCGCCTGGTCCGCCCTGAGGCCGGCCTCCCAGGCCTGCCAGGTGAACGCAGCCCGCCGGAGCACCGAACCATACGCGCCGCGAGCGGCCTCCTCGGAGGGGGACCGGAGATAGCTGCTCGCAGCACGTGCGGCCAGACGCGGGTTCTGGGGAAAGGCCGGGACCGGCGCACCGCCGGTCTCCGTCCTGCGCCGAGAGACCGACGACAGCAGGTTGAACCACTCGGACGACAGCCCGGGGAAGCCCTTGGCGTGTGCGCGCTGGAATCGCCGCTCCTCGGCGCCGAGGTCGAGCACCGGGTAGTAGTCCGAGTTGGGCTGCGTCCAGCTGTCCAGCACAGGCGCTAGCTCGTGTCGGTCGGCGAGGTGCAGGGCATCGAGCGTTGCGGGCGTGACCGGCAGGAACCGGCAGAGGTCCGCCTGCAGGGTGGGCAGCGCGGCCACCGACCAGTCGGGCGTCCGGGGCGCGGGCGAGTTGCTCGCTACCACGAGCAGATCGCCGTAGGGCACCAGATAAACGGTGTAGGACGGGAAGTTTTGGTGGATGGCCGCCAGCACGCTCAACACCAGCTCGTCGTCCAACTCGTACACGTGGAGCCACTGCCCGAACACCCCGTCCGTCGTGAGATACTGCCGCACCCGGGCGTAGAACTCCGTGGTGAACAGGCCCGAGACGCCGCTTACCCACGGGTTTGACGGCTCGGACATGATCAGGTCGTAGCGCCGGTGCGACGAGGCGAAGTAGCTCTTCGCGTCCTCGATGGCCACGTGGGACCGGGGGTCGTCGAAGGCACGCCGGTTCGCCGGATAGAACAGCCGCGAGCCGGCAATCATCTGGGGCTCGATCTCGATCGTGACCAGGTCCTTGAGCTCGGGGCTGGCCAGAAGGAAGTGGGACGACATCCCTGAGCCTTGTCCGATTACCGCTGCCGCGCGCGCGTGCGGAGCGCTGGCCAGGGTCACGAGCGGCAGCAGGACCTGGGTGGCCGCGTCGTTGACGAGCGGCTGACGGGGTATATCGGGCGTGCACG
>DATEJD010000273.1:0-2121 GCA_035278325.1 Gemmatimonadales bacterium
TGGCCAGCTCGTCCCGCGCCGCCCGGTCCACCTCGCTGGCGCGCACGCCGGGCGCCACCGCCGCGAGGGCCACACGGCGGGCCGCGAGGACCGCCTCGTACAGCTCCAGCGCGCCATCTTCGCTCGGTCCCGGCTGATACGTGCGGGTGATGTCGGTCCAGAGCCCGCTCACGAACGAGTTGCAGTGCACCATCACCAGGTCGCCGGGGCGGATCCGGCGCCCGCGGGTGCGCGCGTACGCGCGGTCGGCCATGGCGGCGTTGGGGCCGGACATGCAGAACACGAAGCCGCCGGTCCGGGCCGAGCCCTCGCCGTACGCGTCGGCATAGGCGGCGAGCGTCGCGCGGAACGACGCGGCCACGTCGCGCTCCGTCGCGCCGGGCACGACGCTCGCCGCGCCCGCCCTGAAGCCGTCCTCCGCCACCCGACACGCGGTGCGAACCCCGGCCAGCTCCAGCCGGGTGAGCACCGCCCGAAGCTCCATCAGCGTCTCGTCGGCATCTACCCGGCTGGCCGACGGCGCGCAGCCGGAGAGCAACGTGTGAAGCGCCGCGCCATAGCGGTTGGTGCCGGCATAGGAGCTGGGCTCGAGCATCGGCCCCTGCTCGAGCCCGATCCGCGCGGTCGCCACGCCCAGCCGTTGAAGCACCTGGGTGAGCGCCGGTGCCACCACCGTCATGAGCGGTTGCATCTCGTCCAGCGACCCCGGCGTGAACCGCGCCACGTGGTCCGCCCAGCCGACCGTCGCGAGGTCCTGCTCGTCGGCCGGGATGACGAGGCCCACGCCTCCTTCCCGGGTGATCACGGCGATGCTGGTGCCGACCACTGGCCAGTATCCGGAGAGCAGCAGCACGTTGGAGGGCAGCGCGCAGATCAGCGCGTCCATCCCGGCACCGCGGAGCGCCTGCCTGTTTCGCTCGATCCGCTCGGCGTCCCGGGTCACCACGAGATTGTCACCGTTCATTTTGAGAAGGTCCCCCCTCGTCGCTGCGCTCGGGGTCGGGGATGAGGCCCGTCGCTGGGGGCGAAGGCCTCACGCGGGATCGAGCCCATTGCTCGAGAGAAGACCCGTCACTCAGGATTAGAATGCTCCGGCCGGTGTGCCGTTCCCGCTCACCGCTCACCGCTTACCGCTCACCGCTCACCGCTCACCGCTTACCGCTCACCGCTTACCGCTCACCGCTCCCTGCTCACCCGCCCCGCCCCGCCGCCCCAGCCACCCGGCCCACGCGCTCGCGGTGCCGCCCACCGCGGCGATCGCGCTCAGGTCGAGCCAATGCGGGTGAGGACCATCGGGATGGATGGCGGGCAGCACCAGCCAGTAGGTATCCAGGTAGTGCACCACCAGCAGCCAAGCCGCGACCATGCCCATCGCGCGAGCGCTCCGCTTGGCCGCGTAGAGCAGGAGCACCAGGAGCGGCAGCGCCAGCTGTCCCACCAGCACCACGAGAGCCAGCACCCCCCAGCCGCCGCGGACCCGCGGGGCGTACCAGGCGACTTCGGCGGGCACGTCCGCGATCCAGATGATGAAATACTGCGAGTAGGCGATGTAGGCCCAGAACACGGCGAAGGTGAGCATGAGCGCGCCGAGCGCGTAGCCTTGGGCGGCGGGCAGGTGAGTCGCGCGGCCACCCTCGCCCACCCGGCTCACCGCGGCGAGCGTCACCACCGCGAGCGCCGCCAGAAAACCGCCCGCGAACCAGTAGACCCCGAAGACGGTCGAGGACCAGGCCGGGTCGAGCGACATGATCCAATCGAATGCCGCGAAGGTGAGCGTGAGCCCGAGCGCGGGCAGCGCGGCGCCGGCGAGGGCGCGCTCGCGAGCGCTGGGCGGTGCCGCCGTGTCGACTCCCGCGGCGAGCGCCCAGCGCCTGAGCGTCAGGGCGACGCCGATCCACACGGCGAAGTAGAGGGCCGCGCGGCCGAGGAACCAGGGTGGATTGAGCCACGCGCCATTGGGAAGACCGCGCCCGTTGACCCAGGGATACAGCACACCCAGTCCCGACAGCAGGACCAGGAACAGGAGCGCGAACAGAGGAATGGTGCCGGCCACGTCGAGCGCGACCGCGCGGAGCGGATCGAACCAGCGGGCGCCCGACACACTGGCGATAGCGACCAGGA
>DATEJD010000274.1:0-6822 GCA_035278325.1 Gemmatimonadales bacterium
GAGCACGAGCGCCTCCTGATCGACCGGCTCGCCGAGCTCGGCGTCCGGGTCGAGCGCCAGACCGAGCTGCTCGGCTTCGAGGAGCATAGCGCCGGCGTGCGGGCCCGTCTCCGGCTGCCGGACGGCAGCGAGACGTCCGTCGAGGCGGTCTATCTCGCTGGATGCGACGGCGCGCGCTCCACGGTCCGCGAAAGCTTGCGCATCGGCTTTCCCGGCGGCACCTACTCGCATCTCTTCTACGTAGCGGACGTGCAGGCGAGCGGCGCTGTGGTGAACGGTGAGCCGCACGTGGACCTCGACGAGAGCGATTTCGTCGTGGTGTTTCCACTGAAAGGCGCGGGACGGGCGCGACTCATCGGCACGGTGCGCCGTGAGCTGCAAGAGCAGGGCGAGCCGCCCCTCTCCTGGGACGATGTCGGCCAGGCCGTGCTCGGCCGGCTCGGCATCAGCGTCGAGCGGGTCAACTGGTTCTCGACCTACCGGGTGCATCATCGCGTGGCCAACCGGTTCCGGCAGGGCCGAGCGTTCCTGCTGGGCGACGCGGCCCACATTCACAGTCCGGTGGGCGGGCAGGGGATGAACACCGGCATCGGCGACGCCGTGGACCTGGGGTGGAAGCTCGCTGCGGTGCTGCAGGGTCGAGCCACGCCGGGCATTCTGGACAGCTACGAGCCCGAGCGGATCGCCTTCGCCCGCCGGCTGGTGGCGACCACCGATCGCGCGTTCACCGTGGTCACCAGCGCGGGCCCGACCGCGCGGTTCGTGCGGATCGACCTGGCGCCGCGGGTGCTGCCGCCGTTGTTCGCGCTCCGATCGTTTCGCCGGCTCATGTTCCGGACCGTCTCACAGATCGCGATCGACTATCGGAGCGGCCCACTGAGCCAGGGACGCGCGGCCCGAGTGAGCGGCGGCGATCGGCTGCCCTGGGTGGGCGACAACTTCGACCCGCTGGCCAGTCTGGATTGGCAGGTGCACGTCTACGGCGCTGGCGGGCGAGCGGCGGCGGATGCGTGCGCCAGGCGGGGGCTGGCCTTTCATGCTTTTCCGTGGGGACCGGCCGCGACCCGGGCGGGGCTCGAGCGCGATGCGGTCTACCTGGTGCGCCCGGATGGGTACGTCGCGTTGGCCGACTCGGCGGGCGGGGCGGAAGGGTTGGAGGGGTATCTCGATGCGCGGGGGATCAAGCCGCGCGAGTGAGCGGAGTCACCCCGAACGAAGTGAGGGGGGCATGCCCCAACGCATGCCCCCTTCGCTTCGCTCAGGGTGACTCGCGGGCTCGCGGGCTCCCGGCCCCTCAGGACACCGTGCACAGCCGTCGCGGCATGAGGCCGTCCAGGCTGCGTTGCAACCGCTCCGATGAAACGGGCTCCCACAGCACCGACACCCGGAGCCGAGCCGCGCGTCCCGCGATCGCGGCGCTGTCCTGGGTGGTGAGCAGCACGATCGGCAGTCCGCAGCCGCTGTCGCGGAGCAGGCCGCAGAGTGAGAGCCCACTGGCCCGGCCGACCCGCTCCCCCACGAGAACGGCCGCGAACCGCTCCGGCTTGCGGCACAGCTCCAGCATGGCCGTTACGGCATCGTCCACCGCCGCCACGGACCACCCGGCCGGCTCCAGCGCGGCGCGCAGCATGAGGGCTTCGGCGGGATAGGAGGTGGCGCAGAGCAACAGAGCATGAGACGGCGTGGCGGGATCGGTCATCGGGCATCCTTTCGCGATGCTGAAAGAATGCCCGGGAAGTTCGAACGGTCGTCACATGGCGGTAACGGTCGCGCGGCTGATCGGCGTGGAGAGCGCGGCGCGCCTGCGCGGCGTCAGGGCGTCGCCGGCTCCGTCGTGATCTCGCCGCCGGTCACGACCGGGTGCATGACCCACCCGTTTGCCTCGTGCCCGAAGCTCTGGCTCACGTCGAAATCCACCAGCACGATCTTTTCGGGGCCGGTAAGGTTCAGCGCGTTGCCAGCCATGGTCACCTTGAGCCCCGACTCCGCGAAGCTCGGCGCCGCGAGCGGCCCGGTGGCCTCACCGCCGCACGGCGTGGCGTCATAGCCGTCGGTCGCGTACACGTCGCTGCCGCCGGTGCCGTTCTCCGCAGCGAGACACGCCCCGGTGATCTTGAAGCGGAGCTGCTCATAGGTGCCGGACGGGACCTCGACACCCTGCACCAGCGTGGTGGCGTCGGCCGCGAGGGTGAGCAGGTCCAGAGTGGTCGGCGTCTGGGTGAGAACCTGCACCCCGTTCGAGCCCACCAGGTCCACTTCGCTGATGGTCACCACGGCCTTCTGCACGTCACCCGGGGCATCCTTGAGCATGACCGAGAACGACGTGGTGGCGTTGGGGGCCTGGCCGTCACAGGCCGCGAGCGCGGCGAGGGCGAGAACGAGGGCGGCCTGACGCGGGGCAGAGAGGGTGCGCATGGCATCTCCGGGCGAATATCTGCGTTGGCTGGTGGGTCAGGTTGTCCATCGCCCAGAGGCTGCAAGGTTCGGTCCCGCGCACAGGCCGTGTGCAGATCGATGCAGGGGCTGACCTATATCCAATCGTCACGGTGCGTTGATGGAGCCGGCGCGAGGCGCGCTCCGGATCCGGCGAAGCGGGTGATCTGGCCGTTCGCCACCTGAGAGGGATTATGCCGGAGCGTGTCTCGGGAGCGGCGCCTAGAACGCTACGGTGAGACGGTCACTTGGTGCGTTACCGCTCCGCCCCCCAGATCCCAGTCCCACACCGTCATCGTTACCGTGAAGGTGGTCGGCTCGCTCACCTGGTACACATGGGTGGGGTTCTGGTCTCCGCCGACCTCCCCGTCGCCGAAGTCCCAGCCCCAAAAGACCCACCGGCCGTCCTGCGGCGTGGTCTCGTCGGTGAAACTGCAGACATTGCCCGTGCAGCGTACGCTGAAGTCGAACGTCGGCGCCGGCGGGGGCGGCACGACGATGGTGTTCGCGACGAGGTCCCAGTTGGCGAGGTCGTCCGCCACGGTCAGCGTGACGTGGTAAACCCCCGCCACCGCGAAGCTGTGCTCCGGGGTCGGGTCGGTGCTGGTGGCCCCGTCGCCGAAGTTCCATGACCAGGACATCACCGACCCGTCGGGATCGACGCTGTGGTCGGTAAAGCTGCAGGTGAGGTCCGCGCAGCTGTAGGTGAAGAATGCGTCGGGAGCCTTGTTCGGCCCGACCAAGTCGATGTCCTGGGTCGCGATCCCCGCGGCACCCGCGTTATCGAGCACGGTGAGCCGCACCCGATAACTCCCGGACACGAGATAGGTATGGGTGGCGTTCCGGGAAGTGAGCTCCGGGCTTCCATCACCGAACTCCCACACGTAGGCGACCACCCGACCTCCCAGGTCGGGGTCGAAGCTCTGGTCCGTGAAGGTGCAGGTGAACTCGCTGCACGACCCGGTGAAGCGCGCCGTCGGCGCGGTGTTCAGGGTCGGGGCCTTGACGTCCACCGCGGTGGTGGCGGCTGCGGTGTCGCCGTCGTCATCGGTCACCCGCAGCGTCACGCTGAACCGGCCTGCCTTGGTGTAGGTGTGGGACGCGTCGCGGCTCGTGGCGGGCGCGGTTTTGTCGCCGAAGTCCCATGCGTAGGCCTCGATCTCACCATCGGTATCGGTGCTGCCGTTCGTGAACGTGCACGCCAGCGTGCCGCACTGGGCCGCGAAGGTTGCGGCGGGCGGCACGTTAGAGGGACCGTCGCCGGGGGCGCAGGCGACGAGCATTGCCGATGCCCCCACCGCGGCTACCAGAACCTGCATGGGCGACCTCATCGTCATCACCTCCGCCAGCTGGGTGTCGAGCCGCCAGTAAGCCGCGTGACCTGCCCGTCCGACAGCCGCAACACCTCGATCGAGCTGGGGAACTGGCAGCTCCACTCGGCCTCCGGCCAGGAGCAGCCGATCTGGGTGAACGCGACCAGCTGCCCGTCCGGCGACCAGCTCGAGCCGGTGGCCTGCTCGTCATTCCCGCGGATCACATACTCGCTCAGGCGAGCGGGATCGGAGCCGTCGGGGCGCACCGTGGTGAGATGGGGACCCTCCCAGTTGAGGCAGTTGGGGCCGTCCATGGTCACCGGATCGACGTCGCCCCACGCGAGGCAGCGGACCGTGCGCGTCAGGATCCGGCTCCCGTCGGGAGACCAGGCGGGCGCGAACGCGCTCTCGCCAGATACGATGGGGCTGAGACCCGACCCGTCCGCCTGCATCAGGTAGATGGCGAACGCCTGCGCGTCCCAGTTCCAGGCCCAGAAGGCGATCCGGCTCCCGTCGGGGGACCACGCGGGATGGAACACGTTGGCGCCGTGCCGCGTGAGCCTGACCGCGCCGGTGCCATCGGCCTGCATCACGTAGATGTCGCTGTCGTTCGCGTGGAACGGATCGGCATCGTGCTCCCGCCGGCTGTAGAAGGCGATCCGCGTGCCATCGGGCGACCACGAGGGGTGCGCGTCGAAGGTGCTGTCGCTCCGGCCGGACAGACGGAGCAGCCCGGTGCCGTCCACGTTGACCAGGTAGATCGCGGCCTCGCCCCACCGCGGACTCCCGAGATCGGGGCGGTAGCGGGTAAAGGCGATGCGGGTGCCGTCAGGCGACCAGGCCGGCTCGAAGTCCCGGCCCACGCCGCTGGTCACCTGGCGGAGACCCGTACCGTCGGCGTTGATGACGTAGAGGTCGCCGTCCTTGCTGAAGGCCAGCACGTTCGTCGACGGCACCAGGCGGTACACGCCATCCACGAAATCGGACATCTGCATGTCCAGGTTGTACCCGACCGTCAGCGAATCCCCCTGGAGCGTGGCGGTGGCGGTCCAGCGCCCTCCGTTGGCGTCGAACGTGAGCGCCAACGCCGTCGTGCCTGTATAGCGGCCGCCATACTGGAAGAAGCCGAACCGCTGCGTGACGTACTGCAGGATGAACCTGCCATCCTCGAACAAGAGGTAGCGGGAGAGGGAGCCACTCGGCTCGCCGGGCTCGATCACGCGGGCGTACGCCCGCGCGCCAGAGGGTATCGGCGGGAACTCGCGGGACCCCGGCTGCGGCGGCGCGTACGTATCGGTCCTGAAGCGGAAACTCACGGCCGATGCCAGGCCGAGGCCGTCCGATGCCAGGATGCCGGAGCCCAGCGCGAAGGTGTAGTCGGTGCCGGGCAGCAGCTCGGCCGAGGGTGAGAACGCCAGGCTCAGTCCATCGGGAGAGAGCGCGAGAGACCCGCTCACCGGGACCCCGGCGGCAGCCAGTGCGGCCGTCTCGCCGGTGAGGCTCGACGAGTCCACCGGCTCGCTGAAGATGACCATCACTCTGGCGTCGAGCGCGGTGTTCGCCTTGCCATTGGCCGGGTCGGTCCGCACGACCGCGAGCGGCATCGCAGCCGGGACGACCGACACGAACGTGAGCGGCAGGGTGCCGCCGGTATCGATCGCCACCTCGATCGTGTCGCCCGCCAGGGCGACGATGGCCGTCGGGTCGAGGCCGCCGGACGCCAGCCACTGGGTCGATCGGCTCCCGGTGCGCCGGTTAGCGAGCGTGGCCCCGGACCCGTTGGAGACGCCGCCCGGTGCGATCGAGACGTACGCCAGCGTCGCACCATTGTGCGGCACCGGGTTGGAGACGATGAGCTGGGCCAACGGAGGAGGGGTGAGCGGCGGCTCCAGCGGACCGGGCGCCGAAGTCGAGTCGCCGCATCCGAGGGCGGCCGCCGCCGCGATCGCACCCGCCAATCCGCGTGTCCTGATCATGATTCGGGTCCCTATGGGTGAGGTGCCGTGGGCCGGCGGCCCGCCTTTCCCCGCCGGCATTCGGGCGCTAGGATAGTCCGGCGGGCTCAACCCGCGGTTCCGATCCGATCAACCCACGGTTAATCCAATCCATGTCGTTCTCCCTGAAGCTGCTGGGCGGGCTCACCCTGGCGGACGAGCGCGGCCCGCTGACCGGTCCGGCGGTGCAGCGGCATCGGCTGGCGCTCCTCGCGGTGCTGGCGACGGCCCGACCGGGCAGCGCGAGCCGCGACAAGCTCATGGCCTGGCTCTGGCCCGAGCGCGACACCGAGCCCGCTCGGCGGCTGCTCAATCAGGCGGTCCACGCGCTGCGCCAGGCCCTGGGCGCCGACGCCATCCTCTCCGTGGGCGAGGATCTCCAGCTCGACCCGCGGGTCGTCCGCTGCGACGTGGTCGCCTTCGAGGAGGCGCTCGCGGCCGGGGCGCCCGACCGCGCGGCGGCACTCTACGCCGGCCCCTTCCTCGATGGGTTTCACCTGGACGACGCGCCCGAGTTCGAGCGCTGGGTGGACCTCGAGCGGGACCGCCTGGCCGCGGCCCGCGCCAAGGCGCTCGAGGCGCTGGCCGGGTCGGCGGAGCGGGCCGGAGATCTGGGGTCGGCGGTCGAGTGGTGGAGGGCGAGGGCGGTGCACGACCCCTACGACTCCCGGGTCGCGTTCCGCCTGGTGCAGGCGCTGGAGCAGATGGGGAATCGCGCGGGGGCGCTGCAGCACGCCGCCGCGCACCGGCAGCTGCTGCGGGAGGAGCTGGAGATCGAGCCGCCGGCGGAGCTCCGCGCGCTGGTGGAGCGGCTCCGGCTCGAGCGGGGAGGGGCCCCGGTCACGGCGGCTGAGCCGAAGGACGCAAAGGCACCGAGTGAGCCCGCGGAACCGAGCGGCGTGACGGCGCGGCCTGCCGCAGCGGCGCCGGACAGGCCGGTGATCCAGCCGCCGCCGGTGGCGTCAGGCTGGTCGGAGCGGCCGGCGACTCGAGGCACGCCGCGGGTTCGGTCCGCCGCCCTGGCTCTGGTGCTCGCCGCCTGCGCGATGGGACTCGTGTGGCGCGCGGCGCGGACCGGCGAG
>DATEJD010000275.1:0-3371 GCA_035278325.1 Gemmatimonadales bacterium
CTCCACCTGCTCGAAGGTCATGTACGCGTCGAACGCGCGGGCACTCGCCGTCGGGTCGCCGGCCCGGGCCAGCGCGAACGCCGAATCCAGCTGCCGTCGCACCCGGTCGAGCACCAGCGAGGCGGCGGCCTCGGTGTGGTCGGCCTGGAAGGTGCGCACCGCCGCCAGGCGCCCCCGCGCCTCGGCGTCGCTGCCATTGGGCATGCCGAGCGCGGCGAGCACGGCCTCGTCCGACATCTTGCCGGTCGACGCGAAGGCGCGGAGGGAAGGCGGCACGTCCCCGCGCGGCGCGGGCAGGCGCAGCACGCTGGCGTAGAGTGCCGCGGCCCAGCGGTCGTCGGCGGGAAGCCGGCCCTCGAACGCGGGCATCGCGGTGCCCACGGTGCCGATGCTGATGCGGCGGAAGTAATCGAGCGGGGAGACGTCGCGGAGCGCGGCGCCGTCGGCGAGGTTGGCCGGCGGAGGCGTGAGGCCGGCCGCCATCGGGCCGTCACCCCGGCCGACCGTGCCGTGGCAGCCCGCGCAGTTGGCCTGATATACCTCGGCCCCGCGCGAGAGCGACGGCGTGAGCGCCGGCAGCTCGTCGAGCGTGATACCGAGCCGCCGGGTCAGGCCTTCACTCAACGAGCGCACGTGGACATCGAGCGACTCGGGCGGGGCCGTGGCACCGACCAGCCGGAGCAGCGCGTCCAGATCCGCGATGGCCGGCTGGCCGGCTTCGGCCGGAAGGAGAGCCGCCGAGCGACGCGCTTCCTGAAGGAAGAGGGTGGCTTCTTCCACCTCGGCCTTGGCCACCACCCGTCCGTTGACCACGCCGACCCGGTACTCCTGCGCGGCCAGCTGCGCGGACGCGGCGACGCGTCGCGCCGCCGGGGCCTGATCGCCCGGTGTCTGCGTCTGCTGATGCGGCAAAGGCGCCGCGGCAAATAAGATCGGGAGGATCGCGCCGGTGAGAATCATTCTCAGTCAGTCTGGCCGCTCATCGGCCTAAACTAGACTGCGAAGGTCGGAATTGCTAGAGGGTTCGGCGTCGTGCTGTGTTCACCACGGAAGCACGGAAAAACACGGAGGGCTCCTTGGTCAGACCACGCTCCTCTCGTTCCGCCGGGCCGGTGGAACTGGTCGCAGAAGTTCTTTCGTGTGGGGGGCACCCCCAAAATCTCTGCAGCGATGCCGGCTTCGGCGCGGGATGAGTGGCGGTTGGTCTGCCCGAGGAGTTCTCCGTGTCTTCCGTGCTTCCGTGGTGAATGCCAGCACCAGCTCACCGGGCAACGAGTCACCGCGAAGCACGCCCCCAAGCTCAGCGCTGGCTCAGGACTCAAGCCGGCCCTTACCGGTTGGTGCCCACCACCGCGACCGCCCCGGCGGATACCGCTGAGTGGGTAAGGCTCACCTGCACCACCAGCCCGCCGTGCTCCGCGGCGAGCTGCGCCGCCAGCCCGTGCAGCCGGATCGCGGGCCGGCCGTCGCCATCCCGGACCACTTCGATCTCCCGCCAGCCGACGCCGCGGGCACCGGGCAGCGATTGCAGCGCCTTGTATACCGCCTCCTTGGCGGCGATGCGCGCGGCCGCGTGACCGGTCGGCTCGGGACGGGTCTGGAGGTAGGCCCGCTCCTCGTCGGTGAAGAACCGCTGCATGGCGTGCTCGCCCTTGCTCGCGAGCAGGCGGGCGATCCGCTCGAGGTCCACCAGGTCCACGCCCACGCCGAGGACGTTCACAGTCGGGTCCACACCAGCGTGGCGAAGTCCTGAAGCGCGGGCGGCACCGGCAGGTACCCGCCCAGCACCAGGCCCAGGTAGGTCGCGGCGCCGACGACCACGGCGCTCAGCAGCCAGATGGGCCAGGTGGGACGGTGCCAGCGGTGGACCTGCTCGATCTCGCCCGCCCACCGCGCCTGCTCCGCCCGCGCCGTTTCCTCCAGCGCCATCCAGGCCGCCTCGAGCCGGCGGGCGGCAGCGGTGACGGCGGCCTGCCAGGCCTCCACGCTCATCGCCTCCCTCCCCCGCGCCCCGCGGGCCGCGTTGGCGGCCTGCTCGAGGGCATCCAGCGCGGCCACGAACGGCGCTCCGCCGCTTCCGAGCCGCGCGGCCACCGCGCGGGAATCCTGCTCGCTGAGCAAGCGGGCCTTGAGCCTGCGTCCCGGGTACCGCGACTCCTCGGCGGCCGACTTGAGGGCCGCGTTCGCTTCCGCCGCGATGCGGCCGGCCGCGGTGGCTACCGCCTTCTCCCACAGGCCGAGCCACGCCACCCGTCCGAGCGAGGCCATGGCCCCGTCGCGGTCGCCGGCCGCCGCGAACGAGCGACCCGCCCCGGCCAGATCGAACACGGCGGTCACGAGGTCGATCCGAATATCGTCGAGCGGAACGCGAAGCGCGCCGAGCGGCGCGGGCGGCGGATCGATGAGCCGTCCGAGTGAGGGTCCCAGCTCGGGAATGACGTCGGCGGTGGTGGTCACTGAAGCGCGCCCCTCATCCCGAGCGAGATGTTCATGCCGGTCACCCCAGAATCGCCTCCACCACCGCGTCCGTGTCCCTCAGCGTCTCGAACACCGCATGCGGCCCGCAGGCCTCGAGATCGGCCACGGAGAACGATCCGGTGGCGACCGCCACCGCGCGCGCATCGATGCCCGATCCACAGGCGATGTCCGCGGGCGTGTCGCCGATGATCACGACCTCGTCGCCGTGGGGCACCCGGCCGAAGATGGTCTCCGCGCGCCGTGCGGCGATGGGCGGGAGGTCGGGCCGATGAGCCGCGTCGGAGCCGTAGGCGCCCACCCGGAACCGCTCCGGCGCGATCCCGCCGGAGCGGAGCTTGAGCGCCGCGCCCTGGGCCAGGTTGCCGGTCAGCAGGCCCAGCACCACGCCGGGCTCCGCCTCGAGCCGCTCGAGCAGATCGTGCACGCCGGGCATGATGGTGGTGCGGGTGGTGGGACGGTCCAGCTCGCGGGCCAGATAGCCGACGTAGCGCTCGCAGAGCGCGCGGATCCGCGGCGACTCGCGCGGCTCGGGCTGGCCCGCCGCCTCGAGCATCTCGGCCACGATCTGCGGATCGGTCTTGCCGTCGAACCGGATCGCCTGGAACGCCGGTACGGGGCCGACTTCTTCGGTGAGGGCGGCGACGATGGCGCGGCGCCCAGCGCCGGCGGTGAGAAGGATGGTGCCGTCGATGTCGAACAGGACCAGCTTCCGCGTCACCGCTCCTCCAGCCTCCGCACGGCTACCAGCCGATCCCGGAGCGGCGCGGCCCGGCTGCCGGGCAGCCAGGGTTCCTGCGTCATCCCTCCGAGCGAGACGGTCGAGTGCACCAGCGTGTCCGCCTCGCCGGCGAAGGCCACGTGGGTGATTCGGTCGCTCGCCTCGCCTCGGAAGA
>DATEJD010000276.1:0-2604 GCA_035278325.1 Gemmatimonadales bacterium
GGCTCAGGCCCAGGTCGGGCGACAGGAGGTAGGTGCCGTACGCAGTGGCCGAGATCCGCGGCTTGAGCACCGCGCGGGAGAGGCCCCATTGGCGAAGGATGGCGACGTGGTCGGGCCGCTCGCCCGGCTCGAACCAGTGGGTGAGTGGCACAGCCAGACCGGCCTCGGCCAGCTCGCGAAGGTAGACCTTGTCCCCATTCCAGAGTACGGTCTCCGGGGGGTTCCACAGGCTGCCCGGACGATCGGCAAAGCTACCGATCCAACGCTCGAACTCGGGCCAGCGAAGGTGGTAATCCCAGGTCGAGCGCAGGCATACCACGCGCGATGAGCCGGTGGTCGGGGAGATGGCATCCCACGGCGCGACGGTTACCCTCGCGCCCCGGCGCTCGAGCTCGGCACCGAGGAGCGCATCAGGGGGAGTGAGGCCGGGTTGCTTTTGACAGGTAGCGAAAACGACGTCCATCCGCCCCCTCGCACGTCGGGCTACTGTACCACGATCGGCGCCGTCCATCGGAACGTGCCCCATGCCATCACCAGTGTTCCGTGCCTGGCGTCGCTCGGCTCGACCGAGATGCTGAACTTCTCCACCGGCGTGTCCACGCTGTCCGCGTGCATCGGGGCCTTCCCCAGATCCTGGGTCCGGTTGTACTCCGTTCCCCACTGCCCCGTCTGCCGGTTCACGATGAGATCGACCCCGCGGACGTGCGGGGCCGTCCAGAGGGTATACGTCCCTGCCGCCAGCGACAACCCCGCGAGGGTGATCGGCGCCGAGGTCGTGAACTGGGTCGCGGCATTGGCGCCCGTGCGCCAGACGCGATCGTAGCTGATCACGTTGCCCAGCAGGGTGCGACCGCGCGCGAGGGGCCGGCCGTAGTCGACCGTGAAGCTCGTGGTGCCGATGGTGGCGCGCGCGGTGTCCCGCACGCTCAGCTGCGTGAGGCCGGTCTGCCGTTCCGCCGCCGCGAGACGGGTCGCGATCGAGTCCACGTCGGGCGGCGAGGTGGTCCGCGCGACGGCGACCTTGTACGTGCTTCGCATGCCCGAGTAGCTCAGCATCCGGCCGCTGCCGTCGACCGTGGCGTCGCCCGTGCCCGAGAGCCAGTCGTGTCGCAGCTCCACCGTGCCGCCGCGGCCCCGCACCACAAAGCCTTTATGCAGCACGAAGCTCGGCCCGACGTCCCGGTCGGGATAGAACTGCCGGAATCGCACGCTGTCGCCGGGCGCGAGGCCGGTGGCGGCCGCGCGGCGAAGCGCGGCCGCGATCTCGAGCTCGATCACGCTGTACATCATCGACACGTGCGGCACCGTGATCGCGCCGCCGGTGGCGAACGCCGTGTCCCGCGTCCCGCTGCTGTCCCGGACCGATACTTTGACCCGGTCCCTGCTGAAGTCGGCTATGATCCGGCGCCCGCGCTCCGCCGGCGACCGGCCGTTCGGCGTGCGGACGTCCATCACCATGTGCCGGATGGTGCCGTCGGGGGCCAAGTCGAGCACCGTGTGCCGCCGCCGTACGAAGGGCCACCGATCCACGCCGTCGGCCACCAGCCGGGTGGACGAGCGTGCGATGCGCTCGACGGCAACGGTGTCGTTGCCGAGGGTGGTGACGAAGCCATACTGCTCGGGTGGTGTGGTGGGACGGCAGGCGAAGAGGAGGAGCGGGAGGAGCACGGGCCGCTTCATCTAGTGCCCTTCGAAAGGTGTAGGACCCGGTGGTCACGGGAAATCGCTGCGGGGTGCCCGCCGCCGGGACGACAGAAGGGACGACCGAAGAAGGGAATCGCGACACAGGTGGCGGCTGGCCCCGGCCTTGAGAACCATCGGACCGCCGGCGACGTTCTGTAGGAAATCAGCCCAGGTGATTCCATGCTGCGCCGCCATCCCATCCGTGTCTCGGCCCTCGCCCGGGGGGTCCTGCTGCCCATCTTCCTGGCCCTCCCAGGCTGCCGGCCTGCGCCGGTCCGGGCTACGGAGGCCGCGCTCCCGCCCGAGCCGCCGCCCGTCGGGGTCGCGGCCTCGGTGGACACCGCCGTGTTCGCCGGCGGCTGCTTCTGGGGAGTCGAGGCGGTCTTCGACCACCTGAACGGCGTGTCGACGGCCATCTCGGGCTATGCCGGTGGCAAGGTCCGTTCGCCGACGTACGAAGAGGTGAGCACCGGGAACACCGGCCACGCCGAGTCGGTGCTCGTGGTATACGATCCGTCGCGGATCAGCTACGACCAGCTCCTGCAGGTGTTCTTCACCGTGGCTCACGATCCCACCCAGCTCGATCGGCAGGGGCCGGACGTCGGAAGCCAGTACCGCTCGATCGTCTTCTATCGTAACGACGCTCAGCGCGAGGCCGCCCGGCGTTACATCGCCAAGCTCGAGGCGGCCAAGGTGTACCGCGGGCCGATCGTGACCGAGGTCGTGCCGCTGGACGGGTTCAACCGGGCCGAGGCGTACCATCAGGACTACCTGGCCCATCACCCGCACCAGCCGTACATCGTGATCAACGACGCGCCCAAGCTCGAGGCGCTGCAGCGGGAGTTCCCGGCGCTCTACCGGCAGCAGGGTTGAGCGGTGTGAGGGCAGCCAGGCGGAGGGGCATGCGTCGACTCATGGCCC
>DATEJD010000277.1:0-5647 GCA_035278325.1 Gemmatimonadales bacterium
TCGCGGCGCTGGTCCGGTCCTGCGGAGGAGGTCCCTCGCTTCGCTCGGGATGAGGATCGTCGGCGCCCGCCGTCCGGTGCGGCGCTTTTCCACCTTCGAGGACCAGCCAATGAGCTTGTGGGCGACGAAGTCCGTCGCGGCGCTGCGCGCCGAGGCGGACGCGACCAGCGAACGGTCGCTCAAGCGCACCCTCGGCGCGCTGAACCTGACGATGCTGGGCATCGGCGCGATCATCGGCGCGGGCATCTTCGTGCTGACCGGGCTGGCCGCCGCTCTGCACGCCGGACCCGCCGTCCCGCTCTCCTTCGTGGCCGCCGCGATCGCCTGCGGCCTGGCCGGCCTGTGCTACGCCGAGATGGCCAGTGCGGTCCCGGTGGCCGGCAGCGCCTACACCTACTCCTACGCCACCATGGGCGAGTTCATCGCCTGGATCATCGGGTGGGACCTGGTGCTCGAGTACGCGATGGGTGCCGCGACCGTCGGCGTGGGCTGGTCGGGCTACTTCGTGAGCCTGCTCGACGTGTTCGGCATTCACCTGCCGCAAGCGCTCACCTCGGCGCCGCTCCGATTCTGCAGCGCGGCCGACGTCAGCAACGCGGTCGCGAGCTGCCTCCACCAGGGCTGGAACCCGACCGGTTCCCTGATCAATCTCCCGGCGATGGTGATCGTGCTGCTCGCCACGTACGTGCTGGTGGTCGGGATCGAGGAGTCGGCCAAGGTCAACAATCTGATCGTCATCCTCAAGATCGCGGTGGTGTTGCTGTTCATCCTGTTCGGGGTCCGCTACGTGCACCCCGAGAACTGGAAGCCGTTCATTCCCCCCAACACCGGCCACTTCGGTGAGTTCGGCTGGAGCGGCGTGTTCCGCGGGGCCGGCCTGATCTTCTTCGCCTACATCGGGTTCGACGCCGTCAGCACGGCGGCCCAGGAGGCCCGCAACCCGCAGCGCGACATGCCGATCGGCATCCTGGGCTCGCTCCTCATCTGCACCGTTCTGTACATTCTGGTCTCGCTCACCTTGACCGGCCTGGTCCGGTACGACCGCCTCAACGTGCCGCACCCGGTGGCGTTCGCGGTCGAGCAGATCCAGCAGCTCAGCTGGCTCCGGCCGCTCATCACCATCGGCGCCGTGCTGGGTCTGGGATCGGTCGTGCTGGTGATGCTGCTGGGGCAGAGCCGGGTGTTCTACTCGATGTCGCGCGACGGGCTGATCGGCCCCTGGGGAGGCAAGGTGCACCCCCGTTACCGGACGCCGTACCTCTCGACGATCTACGTCGGGATCATCGTCGCGATCATCACCGGTACGTTCCCCATCCAGATCCTGGGTGAGCTGGTCAATATCGGCACGCTGCTCGCGTTCGTGCTGGTCTGCGCCGGCGTGCTGATCCTGCGGCGGACGCGGCCCGATCTCGAGCGTCCGTTCCGGACCCCGCTGGTGCCGGTCGTACCGATCCTCGGTATCCTGGCCTGCTTCGGCCTCATGGCCACGCTGCCTCCCGATACCTGGATTCGATTGTTCGTGTGGCTGGTCATCGGGTTCGCGATCTACTTCGGCTACGGCCGCAAGCACAGTGTCCTGCAACTTGAACGGAGCCGCTCATGAGCCTCTTCGCTCGCAAGGACATCACCGCGCTCCAGGCCGAGGTCGGGTCGGACGTAAGCCTCAAGCGCGCGCTCGGACCGGTGAA
Source organism: Gemmatimonadales bacterium (assembly GCA_035278325.1). Classification (GTDB taxonomy): domain Bacteria; phylum Gemmatimonadota; class Gemmatimonadetes; order Gemmatimonadales; family GWC2-71-9; genus CAVVWJ01. Next base: position 1,689 of record DATEJD010000277.1, read on the forward strand.
CCTGGTCGCGCTCGGCATCGGCGCGATCATCGGGGCCGGCATCTTCGTGCTCACGGGTCAGGCGGCGGCCAACTACGCCGGCCCCGCCATCGTCTACTCCTTCATCCTGGCGGGCACGGCCTGCGCTCTGGCCGGGCTGTGCTATGCCGAGTTCTCGGCGATGATACCGATCGCCGGGTCGGCCTATACGTACGGCTACGCGACACTGGGCGAGTTCGTCGCCTGGATCATTGGCTGGGATCTGATCCTCGAGTACCTCTTCGCCGCCTCGACCGTGGCCGTAGGGTGGTCGGGGTATGTGGTCTCCTTCCTCAAGGATCTGGGCATCAACATCCCGCCGCAGTACACCTCGGCGCCGTACACCCACGCGGCGCCGCCGGACGCCGGCCTCAACGTATGGCGGTTGTTCACGGAAGGATGGTCCAGCACCGGAGCCGTCCTCAATGTGCCGGCGATGATCATCGTCGCCTTCGTCACGATCCTCCTCATCATCGGCATCTCCGAGTCCGCCACCTTCAACAACATCATCGTCGTGATCAAGCTGACGGTGGTGGCCCTGTTCATCATCTTCGGCCTGGCCTACATCAACCGGGAGAACTGGGAGCCGTTCGTGCCGGCGGCCACCGGGCCGGGGAAGTTCGGCTGGGACGGCATCCTGCGCGGGGCGGGGGTGATCTTCTTCGCCTACATAGGATTCGACGCGGTCTCCACGGCGGCGCAGGAGACCAAGAATCCGCAGCGTGACATGCCGATCGGCATCCTGGGGTCGCTCGCGATCTGCACCGTGCTCTACATCGCGGTGGCGCTGGTGCTCACCGGCATTGTCAAGTACACCGCGCTCAACGTTCCCGACCCGATCGCAGTCGGCATCAACGCGGCGGGACCCGGCCTGGCCTGGCTCCGCCCGATCGTGAAGATCGGCGCCATCGCGGGATTGAGCTCGGTCATCCTCGTGATGCTCCTGGGCCAGCCGCGCATTTTCTACTCGATGTCGAAGGACGGACTGCTGCCGCCGGTCTTCAGCCGGGTGCATCCCAAGTTCCGGACGCCGTACCTCGCGAGCGCCCTCACCGGCGTCGCGGCCATGATCTTCGCCGGCCTGCTGCCGATCGGTCTGCTGGGCGAGCTGGTCTCGATCGGTACCCTGCTCGCGTTCGCGATCGTGTGCGCGGGCGTTCTGGTGCTCCGCTATACCGATCCGAGCCGCCCCCGGCCGTTCCGCACGCCGCTGGTCCCGGTGGTTCCCATCGCCGGCATCGCGTCCTGTGTCTATCTCATGTCCGGCCTCCCGGTCGACACCTGGGCCCGGCTGATCATCTGGATGGCCATCGGGCTGCTGATCTATTTCCTGTATGGGCGGCGGCATTCGAAGGTGCAGGCGGGGAGGTAAATCGGACGGTCAGACGGTCAGACGGTCGGATGGTCAGACGGTCAGGATATTGTGGAGCCCTCATCCGGAGCGAACCGAGGGATCTTGTCGGCTGAGTTCCGAAGCGGCCGACAAGATTTTCCTCGCTGCGCTCGGGATGGGAGTTCTCGATAAGGGCTCGCTCACTACGATGAGGCCTCCCTCCCTACTGACCGTCTGACCGTCTGACCGTCCGACCGTCTGCTTCCCGCACCTCCGCCTTCCGTTATGTTCCCCCTTATGCCGTTCACCCTCGCCCCCGATCGCGCCGCCGCGGCGCGAGCCCTCGCAGCGACGCTCGTCCCCGGGCAACGGGTGTGCCTTACCACCCACGTGAATCCCGACGGCGACGGGCTCGGCAGCGAAGCGGGGCTGGCCCATCTGCTCCGCGACCGCGGCATCGACGCCGTCATTACCAACCCGACGCCCACGCCGCCGCGGTTCGCGTTCCTGTTCGACGATCTGCCCGGCGTCGATCGGACCGGGGAAGCCGTGCGCGAGCTGCGCCGGGCGGATACCATCGTGGTGCTCGACATCTCCGACCTGGGACGGCTGGGCATGCTGGGCGAGACGGTCCGCGACCGCGGCGTGCCGGTTGCCTGCATCGACCATCACGTGAGTGAGGGTGTCCTCCCCCACGGGCCCCGCTACCTCGATCCCGGCGCAGCGGCCACCGGCGAGCTCATCTTCGAGCTGGCGGTGGCCAACGGCTGGACCATGACCGAAGAGGCGGCGCGCGGACTGTACGTAGCGATCCTCACCGATACCGGCGGGTTCAGGTTCAGCAACACTCGCCCGCGCACCCTGCGCGTGGCCGCGGAGCTGCTCGAGGCCGGCGTCGATCCCGAGCAGATCTACCTCGAGGTCTACGCCCGAGCCCCTGAGGGCCGCCCCCGACTCTTCGCCGAGGCGCTGCAGACGCTGGTCGTCGAGCCCGACTACGGTCTCGCCTGGGTCACCGTACCGCCCGGAGCCATCGAGCGGCTGGGGGTCTCCTCCGACGATCTCGAGGGCGTCGTGGAATTTCCCCGGTCGATCGAGGGCGTGCGGATGGCGCTGCTGTTCCGCGAGGTGAGCCAGGGCCGGGTGAAGGTGTCGCTCCGGTCGGTGGGCGACGTTGATGTGGCGGCGTTCTCGAAGCGATTCGGCGGGGGCGGCCACACCAAAGCGGCGGGCCTGGCGCTGCCGGGCTCGCTCGCGGAAGTCCAATCCACCGTGCTCACGGCCGCGCGCGCGTTCCTCGGACAGAACGGCCGCCATGATGGCTCGCGTGCGGCTGTTGACCGACCTTGAGCATGGTCTATATTGCCGAACAGACTAGTAGGAATTGCTGCCTGGAGCCCATGGACACCATCGATCGCATCGAGAAGACACTCGACACGCTTCGTCCTTACATCGCCTCCCACCGGGGCCACGTCGAGATCGTGGACTTCGATGAGCGTGAGGGGACCCTGCTCGTGCGCCTCGGTGGCACCTGTCATGGTTGCGCGGCCTCCACGGTCACCTTGAAGCAGGGAATCGAGCTCCGGCTCCGCGAGGCGGTTCCCGAGGTCAAGCACGTGGAGGCGGTCTAGTGGCCGACTCGCTCGAGGCGCGCGTCGTTGCCGCTCTCGCCGCCATCCGGAATCCCCGACTCGACAACGACCTTCTCTCCGCGGGCATGATTCGGGACCTCACGGTTTCCGACACAGGGGCCGTGAGCTTCACCTTCCTCCTCGCGCCCGAGGATCCGGCCACGCTCGTGCGGCAGGCGCGGGCCGCCGTGCAGGCGGTGGATGGGGTCCGGCGCGAGGAGATCAGGATCAACGTCACCAATCCCGCGGGGCCGGCCCGGACGACCCACCAACCGCCGTCCGCGCCGCCCGTGCCGCCCGCGCCGGTGCCGGCCGAGCAGCCCGATCTTGGCCGCATCCTGGCCATATCGTCGGGGAAGGGCGGCGTCGGGAAGTCCACCGTGGCCGTGAACGTCGCCGTCGCGCTGGCGCAGGACGGCGCCCGTGTCGGGCTCATGGACGCCGATATCTACGGCCCCAACGTCCCGCGGATGTTCGGCGTGTTCGACAAGCCGCCGGTGATCGGGGGCAAGATCCAGCCGCTCGAGGCCTACGGTGTGAAGCTCATGTCGCTCGGCTTCCTGGTCGAGCGCGACGCGCCGGCCATCTGGCGCGGCCCCATCATCATGAAGATCGTGACCCAGTTCCTGCGCGACGTGGACTGGGGTGAGCTTGACTATCTGATCGTGGACCTGCCGCCCGGTACCGGTGACGCTCAGCTCTCGCTGGTCCAGGCGACACAGGTGTCCGGCGCCGTGATCGTCACGACCCCGCAGGAGGTGGCGGTCGGAGACGCGCTCAGGGGGGCCAAGATGTTCGAGCGCGTGGGCGTGCCGGTAGTCGGCGTGGTCGAGAACATGAGCGGCTTCACCGACCCGGAGACCGGCCGGCGCTACGAGTTGTTCTCCTCGGGCGGTGGCCAGCGGCTGGCCGACGAGGTGGGCGTGCCGCTCCTCGGCACCGTTCCCCTGCAGCCGGGGCTCACCGAGCAGGCGGAC
>DATEJD010000278.1:0-2668 GCA_035278325.1 Gemmatimonadales bacterium
GGAGGCGCGGGTGCCGCGTGCGGCGCGGCGCCGGTGTCGCGAGCGACCGACGGGGCGGGCGTCGCCGGCTCGCGCCGGCCCGAGGAGCACGCGAGGGCGGCGAGCAGGAAACCGACGCAGAAACGCGAGAGGGACATGCGAGCCTTACTGAGCGGAGGCCGCGTCGAGCGGCGGAAGCACGAACGGGCCCAGGTGCGGCCCGGCATAGTTGGCGACCACGCGGAGCAGGAAGGCGAGCTGGTCGCGGGTTTCTTCAGGGATGAGGATCGCGTCCACATAGCCGCGGGCGGCGGCGTAGCGGGCGTCGAGCTGGGTGTCGTAGTCGGCCCGCATCGATTCGACCGATGCTTTCACCTCGGGGGTGAGCTCGCGGCGCTCCCGCTGAGCCCGCTCGATCTCGGGGCCGTGCACGGCCATGATGGCGCTTTCGCCCTCCATCACACCCATGCGACCGGTGGGCCATGACAGGATGAAATCGGGATCGAATCCCTGCCCCGCCATCGCGTAATAGCCCGCACCGGACGCGTGATTCACCGTCAGCACCAGCTTGGGGACGGCGGCCGTGGCCATGGCCTCCACGAAGTGCGCGCCCGCGCGGATGATGCCGCTGTGCTCCGCTTCGGGGCCGACCATGAATCCGCTCACGTCCTGCACGAAGAGGATGGGGAGGTGCTCCCGGTTGGCGGTCTCGATGAAGTACGAGACCTTCTCCGCGCTGCCGGTGTAGACGATGCCCCCGAAACGCGGCCGCTCGTCCGCGCGGCCCTTGATCACCCCGCGCTGGTTGGCGATGACCGCGACCGGCCACCCTTCGATGAACGCGTGGCCGCAGATCATCTCGCGGGCCACCCCGGGCTGGAACTCGTCCAGCGCTCCGCCGTCCAGCAGGGTGTCGAGCACGTGCCGCATGTCGTACGACAGCCGGTGATCGGCCGGCAGGATGTCGTACAGCGCCTCGGCCGGCCGGGCAGGAGGCGCGGCCTCGCGCAATCGGTGCGCGACACCGTGCACCCGCGGCAGTCGGGAGACGTACTCACGGATCCGGCCCAGGCACTCGGTGTCGTTGGCGGCGCGATAATGCGCGACGGCGCTCACCTCGGTATGGGTCACGGCGCCGCCCAGGGTCTCCGCGTCGATGGTCTGCCCAGTGGCGCCCTTCACCAGGTTGGGGCCGCCCAGCCCCATGAACGTGGTCCCCTCCACCATGAAGATCACGTCCGACAGCGCCGGCAGGTACGCCCCGCCCGCGACACAGCTCCCCATCACAGCGCTGATCTGCGGCACATGGAGGTACCGGCGCATGATCGAGTTGTAATAGAAGATCCTGGCCGCGCCATACTGGCCGGGAAAGACGCCGCCCTGATACGGCAGATTCACCCCGGCGCTGTCCACCAGGTAGATGATCGGGATCCGCTGCCGCATGGCGACTTCCTGCGCGCGGAGCATCTTCCGGATGGTCTCGGGCCACCAGGAGCCGGCCTTCACGGTGGCATCGTTCGCGACCACCACCACTTCCCGCCCCTCCACGACTCCCACGCCGGTGATCACGCCGGCGCCCGGTGCCTGGCCGTCGTACTGATCGTAGGCGACGAGCAGACCCAGCTCGAGCCACGGCGCCCCGGGGTCGAGCAGCTTGGCGACCCGCTCCCGCGGCGCCAGCTTGCCCTGCTGGTGCATCCGGGCCACGCGCGACGGCCCGCCGCCCGCCCTCAGACGCTCGGCGAGCTCGCGGTACTCCCCGGTGAGCGCCCGGAGGCGGCTCACCGCTCCAGATGCTCGGACGCCCACGACGTGATGTAGGAAATGAGATCGGAGGTGGGAGTGCCGGGCCCGAACAATCGGCCGATGCCGCGCGACTGCAGGGAGTCCATGTCTTCCGGCGGGATGATGCCGCCGCCGGTCACCAGAATGTCGGGGCGGCCCATCTGATCGAGGAGCTGGCGGACGCGCGGAAACAGCGTCATGTGCGCGCCCGAGAGAATCGAGAGACCCACCACGTCCACGTCCTCCTGGACGGCCGCGGTGGCGATCATCTCGGGGGTCTGGTGGAGCCCGGTGTAGATGACCTCCATCCCGGCATCCCGGAGCGCGGCCGCGACCACTTTGGCGCCCCGGTCGTGCCCGTCCAGCCCCGGCTTGGCCACGAGCACCCGGATGGGACGAGGCTGGGAACCGGTAGCCATCATGAGGCGAGTCTCTCCTTGAGCAAGTCATCCACCAGCGCTCGCAGCGAGCCTACCACGGCACAGCCGAGCGGCCGGGGCGCGCCAGGTGGCGCCAGGAGGACGGCCGGAATGCCCGCGGCGTTCGCACCGACCACGTCCACCTCGTACAGATCGCCCACGTAGAGCGCCTCCGCCGCTGCCACGCCGAGCGCGTCCAGCGCGGCCCGGAAGATAGCGGGATCGGGCTTTTCTACCCCAGCCAGGGTGGAATCCACCACCACGTCGAAGTAGGGCCGCAGGCCGGCCGCGACGAGCGCCTCCTCCACCCGGCCGTCGCTGTTGGAGACGATGCCCAGCTTGAGGCCGGCGTGCCGGAGCCGCGCGAGCGCCTCGTGCGCGTCGGCCGCGACATCGCACCAGAGATGCTGCTCGGCGTGGACCTGGGTGAGCAGCTCGTGCACCTCCACCAGGCGCGCCGCCGGAACGCCGGCCTCGAGGAACAG
>DATEJD010000279.1:0-3622 GCA_035278325.1 Gemmatimonadales bacterium
CCTCGATAGCGATCGCGACGCCGGCGTGAACCAGGAGGACATCGCCCGGGCGTGCTTGCGGCACGAAGTCGATGGCGACGGACGCGCGGTTTCCCACACGGTCCTCCACCTGGGCCGCGGCACCGTCCACGGCCAGCACGCGCGCGGGCACCGCGACATCGCCGCAGGTGACGCAGCCGTCCTGGTCGAGGGTGCAGCTCCCGTAGCGCTCGAGCTCGGGGTCGCTCATCCGAAGCGGTATCCCTGCATCTCCTCCTGCGCCAGCCGGTCTTCGCCCAGCATGGTGAGGAGGCGCATCTGCTCGTCGGCGTCGGCCTGGCTGATCTTGCTCATGGCGAAGCCGACGTGGATCAGCACCCAGTCGTCAGGGGCGAGCCCTTCGTCGCGGAGCAGCTCGACGTTCACCTTCCGCCGCACGCCGGCGACCTCGATCATCGCCAGGCCCGGCTCATCCAGCAGCTGAAGGATCCGCCCGGGAATCGCGAGACACACGGGAAGGCCCCTACATCCGCGACAGCTTGAGGTAGCGCCGGATCTCGGGATACTGGTGCACCAGCAGCGCACCCGCGCCGAGAACGAGAGCGAACCGGAACAGGCGTCCCATACCTTTAGCCCCTTTCAGTCGAGGTGCCTATGGTTTCCGCCGCGTCGCGCAGCTCCGCGACCAGCGACTCCACCATCTTTTCGGCCTGCTCCATCGCCGCGAGGACCCGTGGGCTCAGCTCGCCCACGATTGTCGTGGGATCGAGGTCCGGCGGAAGCGGCTCCGGCTCGCAGCCCACGATCACGGTGTGAGGCGGCGTTCCTCCCAGCGCGCGAGCCAGGTGCAGCACCTTGGCCGGGTCCATGCCGTGGCCTTCCGGCACCGGGGGAGCTTCATCGGCCTCGAGCGCAGGCTCGATGACGTAGAGCGTCCCGGGCGCGCCGCCCCGCGGCGAGGCATCGACCAGGATGGCGTGGTCGTAGCCCGCGAGGGCATACGCCAGGTCGAGTCCGCGAATCCCGAAGTCCCGCACGTCGACGCCGGACGGCCACGACCGTGCCGCGAGCCTCTGGGCCATCGCCACGCCGAAGCCGTCGTCGCCCAGGAAGATGTTGCCGATCCCGGCGACCAGGATTCGGGGCGCCGGCCGAGCGTCGGCGTCGCGCTCGTCGAGCGGCTCCAGCTCGTCCGGCGCGAAGAAGAAGCGGTGCCCCGGATACCGGCCTTCGCCCAGGTCGCGGCCGGGATCGTCGTCCAGGGTCACCGCCACGTGGGTGACGCCGTCCAGCTCCTGCTCCAGCGCCTCGATCCGCGCCGTGCGTCCCGCGAGCGCCAGGTCCAGCACGTCGCGACCCGCGTGCGGCCTGAGCCGCACACGGCTCCCGGCGCGCAGCTCGACGCCGTGCACCGTGACGCCGCCAACGGCGGGACGCGCCGCCTCCGACCAGAAGTCCACACCGGCTCCGCTACGCCGTCAGGCCGGCGACAGGTTGGGCATCCGGGGATCGATGGGGTTCCGCGACTCGGCGTTGACGCCGGTCGATCGTGCGGCGGTGGAGCGGCCATCGCTCAAGTGACCGCCCTGCTTCTCGTAGTGCCCCGGCTTGTTGCCCTGCGGCACGCCGGCCGTGTGTGCCGGACGCGTCTGCGTGGTATGCGGCCGCCCGACCATGAGATTCGCTTTCTTCTCGATCATCGTGGCATCTCCTGCGCGTCGCGCGTCGGGGCGCCAGCGACCCGGCTCGCGATCTGCGCGAAAAATCGGTCGATCTCGATCCACACCGCCCGGCCGCCGTTGATCCCTTCCCATCGGGCTCGCAGCAGCGCCACCAGCCGGTAGCACTCGTCGAGCGGCACCAGCCAGCACTCGCGCTTTCCCTGGAGCCGGTTCACCAGCACGGCCTCGACTTCGCTCTCCATCTCCTTCACCTCGGGATACGCCGACTCGAGCGCGGCCCAGCGCTCCGCATCGATCGGGGCATCCGTGGGGCCGAGCGCCCCGGGGAAGACGGCGAGCCCATCGCCCGACTCGCGGCGGACCAGAAACGCCAGGCTCACCGGCAGCCGGAGGTCCGCCCAGCGCGCATCGTCACCGGCCAGCGCGGGCAACTCGCGATAGCGCTCCGGAATGAGCCGGTACCGTCCTCCGCCGGCGCCCACGGCGCCGAGCACCACCGTGCACGCGCGGCAGGCGCACCGGAGCAGGTGGGACGGCAGCTCCAGCAGGTGCCGGTGCTCCGGCCCGATCGGCGCCGAGCAGAGATCGCAACGCGCTTCCGCGTCGTCACCCGAGCGCGCCGCCGGATCCGAGGCCGGGGCGCGCCGGGCCAGCCGCTGCAGTCGGCTGGTCACGCGACCGTTCCGGACGCGGCGCGCGCCGTGAGCTGCACCAGCGCCGGCTGCGAGACGGCAGGGAGCTCGTCCTCCCCCGCCCCGTCCTGAACGACCGCGGTCAGCTCGGGCGCGGCCTTCCGCACCGCCTCCTCCACGGCCTGGCGGAGCGTGACAGCGGAGGAGGGGCATCCGTGACAGCTCCCCTCGAGCCGGACGTGAGCGACCTCGGCATCGACACCGAGCAGCTCCACGTTTCCTCCATGCGACCGGAGGTAGGGACGCACCTCCTCGAGCGCCTGGCGCACCCGCGACTCCAGCTCGAGCGGGTGGAGATCGTGCACCAGCAGCAGGTGGCCCACCAGCTCGTCCCCGGCCAAGCGCGCGACCGTCTCGGCGCCGCACTCCCGGCTCACCTGCGCCACCAGCCGTGCGAGCGCCTCGCCGTAGAGCTCGACCAGGCCCTGCAGGGCGTCCATCGCGGCGGCCCGTGCTGGCCCGTCGTCCGTTTCCTCCAGCTTCGCGAGCAGCGCCTCCACCCGCGCCACCCGGCTCCGGACCTCCCGGTCGCTCAGCCCCGCGCCCATCGCGCGCCGCTCACCGGGCCTCGCCGAACATCGGCGAGTGGACCTGCTTCACCACCTTCCCATTGCCGAGGTACATGTGCACCCCGCAGGGCAGGCACGGATCGAAGCTCCGTACCGCGCGCATGATGTCGATCCCCTTGAACCGGTCCGGTGGATTCTCCTCGAAGATCGGGGTGCCCTGCACGGCGTCCTCGTAGGGCCCCGGCGTGCCGTAGCTGTCGCGCGGGCTTCCATTCCAGGGCGTCGGCGGATACGGATGGTAGTTGGCGATCTTCTTATCGCGGATCACCAGGTGATGCGAGAGCACTCCGCGCACCGCCTCGTGGAAACCGCAGCCGATGGCCTCCTCGGGCACCTCGAAGTCGGTGAACACCTTGGTGCGGCCGGCGCGGACCTCGGCCATCGCCTTCTCCAGGAAGAACACCGCGAGCGCCGCGGAGTAGGCGACGAAGTAGACCCGGGCCCGATCCCGCTCGATCGCGTTGGACCAGCGGGGGATCTTCCACTCCAGTCGGGTCTCGGGGAAGTTGGCGCTCTTGGGCAGGTTGATCACCACGCTGGTGCCCGTCGCCTTGACGTAGCCCGTGTCCACCAGTCCCGCGAGCGCGGTGGCCCAGAGGCGCGCGATGGCGCCTCCGCCGGTGTCGAGCGCCAGGTGGTCGCCGGTTCGCTTGTCGAGCCAACGGGGGCTCATCACCCAGCTGTAGTGCCCGTCGAAGTC
>DATEJD010000280.1:0-4242 GCA_035278325.1 Gemmatimonadales bacterium
CCCACCCCGGCGCTGCTCCGGCTCCCGGGGCATTTAGCTCCGACTCGTCCGCGGCCGGCTCGGCGCCCGCGAACTGGTGATTTGCTGCTGTTGCTCCTCCTGCCGCTTCCTCCCACAAATCCAGTTGTGACTCGGCGGTGTCCAGCTCATCCAGCGTGAGCGCCACCATCCGCACCGCGAGGCGGCGGGCGTTGGCCTTGGTGAAGGCGCGGCGCGCGGCGTCCCATAGATCGGCGTCGAGGGCCGCGGCGGGAAGCGGCACGGTGCGGACGGCCGCGGTGTGGTCGGCGTAGGTGAGCTCGATCCGGAGCCGGCGCGAGACCAGCGCATGACGGCGGAGCCGGCGGCCCAGCCGCTCGGTCAGGAGGCGGAGCAGCGGGTGCAGCACGCCGAGGTCGTTGGTGTCGGTGGCGAGTGCGTGGGATACGTGGAACTCGGCCTGCCGCTCGGGCGGGAGCACCGGCCGCGGATCGATGCCTCGCGCCCGCGCCCGCAGGGTGCGGCCGGCGCCCCCGAACACGGCGCACAGGGCGCTCTCGGGAATGACCGCCACCTCGCCGATGAGGTCGAGCTGGTAATCGTCGAGCCGCCGGCGCATGCGGGGATGCAGGTCGGGCAGCACGTCGAGCGGATGGGGCGCCAGGAACCCGGCTTCGTTGCCACCCGGGACCTCGAGCAGCGGCTCGGGCTTGATGACGGTGGTGGCCGCCTGGCTCACCAGCTTGTTGGCGGCCACGCCGACCGAGATCGCGAGCCGGAGCCGCTCGCGCACTTCGCGCTGGACCCGCGCGGCGACGTCCACCGCCGGACCGAACAGTCGCCCGGTGCCGGTGAGGTCGAGGAAGGCATGGCCGTAGCCCCTGGGCTCGATGATCGGCGCGTAGATCCGGAGCACTTCGAGCAGCGCGCGCGAGGCACGCGCGTAGAGCCGCGGATTGGGCGGGAGCAGCACCAGGTCGGGACAGCGCTTGAGCGCCTGGCGCACCGGCATGCCCCGCTCGATCCCGGCCAGCCGCGCTTCGGCCGAGAGCGCGAGCACCGTGGCTCGGTCGGCGCCCGGCGGCGCCACCGCCACCGGACGGCTCCGGAGCGCCGGCGCGACCAGGCCCTCGACGGCGGTACAGAATGCGGGGGGATCGACGAAGAGAACAGAGCGCATGGGCAGCTGTCACAGCAGCAGCGGCTGAACCTCTGCCGTGTCGCTGGCCTCGTGCTCCGCCGGGTTCCGGTGCGGCCGCTTGCGGCTCCAGCTCTCGTCGGGCGAAAACCCGTGCCGCCGCCGCAGCTCCTGGATCCGTTCCGAGAGCGCGCGCTGGTACGTGGGGCTCACGCCTTCGCGCCGGGCATAGTGCCGGGCATAGCGCTCGGCCAGCTCGGGGAACTCGCGTGCGAGCACGGGAAGGAAGCGGCGCCGCGCCGCGGGCCCGAGCCGGAGCGCCGACCCGACCACGTAGCGGGCACCCGCCTCCTTCGCCGCGCCCATGAGGCGACCCATTCCGGCGCGGCTGTCGGTGATGCCGGGCAGAATGGGCGCCATGAGCAGTCCGGCGTAGACGCCGGCCGCCGTGAGCCGCCGGAGTGCCCGGATGCGCGCCTCGGGCACCGGCGACTTGAGCTCGAGCCGGCGCGCCAGCCGCCGATCGAGCGTGGCCAGCGAGACGTTGACCGTGATCTCGTGCCGCTCGCCCAGCCGCCTGAGCAGATCGATGTCGCGCACCACCAGCGGCGACTTGGAGATGATCTCGATGGCGAGCCCCCGAAACCGGAGCAGCGCCTCGAGAATCCGGCGGGTGAGCTGAAACCGCCGCTCCGCCGGCTGATACGGATCGGTGGCGGTGCCGATGACCAGGGCGTGACCGCCCAGGCGGGCGGGATCGAGCGTCCGCGCGAGCACCTCCGCCACGCCGGTCTTCACCAGGATCCGGCGCTCGAACGCCTCCCAGTCCGGGATGGGCTCGGGCGCGAGGCCGCTTCGCTCGACCGCGTACCGGTGCGTGTCCCGGGCATAGCAGTAGGTGCAGCCGAACTCGCAGCCGACGTAGGGATTGATGGACCAGAATCCCATGTGCGTCGAGGCGGCCGAGTTGAGCACCGAGCGCACCGGCAGCTCGAGGAACCGGGTGCCTCGGGCGCGCTCGTCGAGCACGGGAAGCTGCCGCTCGCCCGGGGCGGGTGGCGGCAGCAGATCGAGCTGGCCCACCGTCACCCGCAGCGTCCCCAGCCGCAGTGACGGCAGCTGACGCAGCCGGACTGGCGTACCAGCGGGCCGGCGCATTCCGGGCAGACCCGCACGGCCGCCGGCGGGAACGGCTCGGGGTGGGGGCGAGGAGTAGGGCGGGGGCGGGGACGGGGCTGGACCGGGGGCATGGCGCTCCTCTGCTTCGGTGTTTGTTCGGTTCCTCCTCATAAATGCCGCTCGCGGCGGATCCTGTCAAGGCCGCGCCGGCTTGCTCCGCCTCGGGTCCGGTCGAGGCCGGATCAGGTAGTTTTCCGCCATGCTTGCCGAGGGCTGGTCACGCGCCAAGGAGGAATGGTTCGAAGGCGCCGGAGGCGTTCGGCTGTTCTGCCGGCACGCGACTCCCACCGGGCCATCCCGAGCGGTGCTGGTCGCGCTCCACGGGCTGGGCGACCACTCGGGTCTCTATCCGATGTTGCCGGACGCCTTTCTCCCCCTCGGCATCGAGATCTTCGCGCCGGATCTCAGGGGCAACGGGCGTTCACCGGGGCAGCGGGCCTATCTGGACAGCTGGAGCGAGCTGCGGGAAGACCTTCGCCGCCTCATCATCCGGGTTCGCGCTGACCGCCCGGCCGTGCCCCTCTTTCTCCTGGGCGTGAGCCTGGGCGGCCTCGTGGTGCTGGACTACGCGACCCATCATCCTCAAGGCCTGCGCGGCGTCATCGCCGTTTCCGCTCCGCTGGGCGAGCTGGGCGTGCCCCGGCCGCTGATGGCGCTGGGTCGGGTGCTGTCGCGCTGGTGGCCTCGCTTCTCCCTCGACACCGGAATGGATCTCTCCGGCCTGGCCCGCGATCCCGCCGTGGCCGAGCGGGTGCTGCGTGACCCGCTGTTTCACCGGAAGGGCACGGCGCGACTCTCGACGGAGATCACGGCGACCATCGAGCGGGTGCAGGCCGGCGCCCCGGCCTTCCCCGTGCCCCTGCTGGTGCTGCACGGCGCTGTCGACCGCATGGTACCGCCGGACGGGAGCCGGCGCTTCGTCGACGCCACCGGCCAACCGGACCGCCGGCTGATCGAGTACCCGGAAGGCTACCACGCGCTGCTGGCCGACGTGGGTGCCGATCGGGTGCTCCACGACATCGCCGAATGGATGACCCGCCGGGCCACCGCCATGTGAGCGATTGCCCGCGACTCCTGGCGACGCTCGTGATTGGTGACGCGCGCTCTCGCGCGCCGGTGGCCGCGCTGCTAGAGTGAGGCCGTGGTAGCTCCGTTCATACGCGCCATGCGCTTGCGGTGCCCGCACTGTGGGGGCGGACCCATCTTTACCAGCTGGTCGCGCCTGCTCCCGGTGTGTCCCGTGTGCGGTCTCGGGCTGGAGCGGGGAGAAGACGGCTACTGGCTCGGCGCCTACTTCTTCAACCTGATGGCGATGGAGACGGTGTTCAGCGTGTGGGTGGCCGGCTTCCTGCTGGAGACCTGGCCGAATCCGCCGTGGGACATCCTCCAGATCAGCACCGCCGTGCTCATGGTGGTGTTCCCGATCGTGTTCTTTCCCTTTTCGAAGACGCTGTTCCTCGCGTTCGACCTCCTCATGCGCCCGCCCGACGAGGAGGATTTCAAGGCGCCCCATGAGCCGTCGCCCCAGCCGCGCCGCGCCGGCTCATCGGACGCGGCCTAGCACCTCGCCTCCTCGACCCGGCTCATCAGCTCCCCGGCGGTGAATGGCGGGTCGCTCGACCCGCGCCTCCGCTATAGTTGAGCCGATGAAGCCATTCAATCTTCTGGAAACCGCAGGCCGCACCTGGCGACGGGCAAGACTGGCCCGTCGCCGCGCGATCGTCGTGGTCGGGCGGCCGGTCGCCGCGGCCCGCGGGGCGTGGGACGGCTTCGTGGACCGGGTCAACGCGCTCGGCCTGAGCGAGAACACCATCCTGATCGCGTTCGCCGTCGTGGTCGGCGTGGGCAGCGCGCTCGGCGTGGTGTTCTTCTACAAGCTGATCGACGCGGCCTACGGGCTGTTCTTCCGGTGGCCCGAGACCTTCCTGTCCCGCTCCGACTTTCTC
>DATEJD010000281.1:0-2079 GCA_035278325.1 Gemmatimonadales bacterium
GCGCTCAGCGTGACTCACTCCCGCCTACTCCCCATCGCCCTGATCCCCCCAACCACCACCACCGCGGCCACCAGTGACCCCGCCAGCAGCAGGAGCCCCGGCGTGAACTCCCCGGTGCTCTGCTTCACCCGGCCGATCAGATACGGCCCCACGAACCCGCCGAACGCGCCCATCGAGTTGATCAGCGCAATCCCGCCGGCGGCGGCCTGCTCGCGCAGAAACGCGGTCGGCAGGGCCCAAAAGGGTCCCAGCCAGCCGAGCACGCCGAACGCGGTGAGCGAGAGCGCGGCGACGAGCAGGGCAGGGTGGCCGCTCCGGGTGACAGCGAAGAACCCCAGCGCGCCTGCGACCGCAGGGAAGGCGAGGTGGAGATGCCGCTCGCCGGTGCGGTCGGAGCGCCGGCCCACCAGCACCATCCCCACGGCCGCCACCGCGTAGGGGATCGCGGTGATGACGCCCACTTCGAAGTTGGTGAAGTCGCCGCTGGCCTTGATCAGCTGAGGAAGCCAGAGCGCGAATCCATAGAGAGGGACGATGAGCAGGAAATAGCTCAAGCCGAGCCACCAGACCATCGGATTGCCCAGTGCGCGGCCCAGGCTCGCGGCGTGGGTCGGGCCGCCCTGTGCCCGCTCCGCCTCCACCCGTTCCTCCAGCCACGCCCGCTCCTCGGGGCGGAGCCAGCGCGCGTCGCGCGGCCGGTCCGGCAGCAGCCAGAGCACCGCGAGCCCCACGAGCACCGATGGGATGCCTTCGAGCACGAACAGCCACTGCCAGCCCTGGAGGCCGAGCCGCCCGTCGAGCCCGAGCAGGGCGCCCGAGATCGGTCCGCCGATCACGCCGCACACCGGAATCGCCGCGAGAAACCGTGCGTAGGCCCGGGCCCGCTCCGGCGCGGGATACCAGTAGGTCAGATAGAAGATGATCCCGGGAAAGAACCCCGCCTCCGCCACGCCGAGCAGGAAGCGAAGCGCGTAGAAGCTCGACGGCGTGTGCACGAGCATCATGGCCGAGGCCGCGAGACCCCAGGTCACCATGATCCGCGCGATCCAGAGCCGGGCGCCGGTCCGGTAGAGCACCAGGTTACTGGGCACCTCGAACAGGCAGTAGCCGATGAAGAACACGCCGGCGCCGAACCCGTACACCTCCGGCCCGAAGCCGAGGTCCCGGTTCATCTCGAGCGCGGCAAACCCGACGTTCACGCGGTCGAGGAAGTTGAGGATGTAGAGCAGGAGGAGGAACGGAATCAGGCGGCGCGACACCCGGGCCAGCGTGGCGGCCGAGGGGTCGCCTGCCAGGGTGCCGCGGTCGGTCCCACGGCCGGTGAGGTCGTTCGTGGGGACGGTCACGCTGCGAATATAGCCCCGGGCGGACTCCCGCGGTCCAACGAGACGAGATGTCCAGGGGCCTGCGGCTCACATCGTTTCTTCGCTCACTTGAGCCGCGCCACAACGAGCTTCGCCAGCCCCTCGAGCCTCGGCCGCGTGGCCTCGAGCGGTTCGTTCTGGTAGGGATCCATGCTCAACGTCACGAGCCGCTGCCCGAGGAAGACGGCCAGAAAGCCGCGGCGCCGGTACTGGTCGTCGGGGTAGACGGTGGTGAAGAACGCACGGTCGCCGAGCCCTTGCACCGGCGCCCGCTGCTTGCCGCCCTTCGTCAGGCCGAGCACGCGGTCCAGCTCCGCGCCGGGCGACTTCTTCGTGAAGAGGTCGATCGAGCCGCCCGAGTAGTCGCAGTGCGGGCCCCACACCATCTCGGTTGCGACCGGGTCGTTGGGGATGATCCCGATCCTCGGGTCTACCCCGTGCGCCTTCTGGAATTCAGCATCGGTGGCCAGCGAGCACACGTCGCTCCAGGGGCCGCCCTTGCTCGCCGGTGCCTGCGCGCTGAGGGCGGCCGAGCTCACGACGCTGACGATCATCCCACCGACCATCCATCTCCATGATCCACACACGCTTTACCTCCGGGGTTGGGGACCTGAGACGGCGGATGTACACCGTCCTACCGGGAACGCACGAGAGTGGGGGGAACGACCTCACGGAAGACGGGAAGGACGAGTCACCCTGAAGGACGAGTCACCAT
>DATEJD010000282.1:0-2753 GCA_035278325.1 Gemmatimonadales bacterium
TGTCTCGGTTGTGGCCGCCGGCCTGGACGCCCGGCTCGCCTCGAGCCCGGCGCTGGTCCGCGGCAGCCAGCGTCCACGGCCCTCGCGTCCCACCACCTTGTACCCATCCACGATGACTTCGCCGCGTGAGAGCGTGGTGCGCGCGAACCCGGCCAGCTCCCAGCCCTCGTACGGCGACCAGTCGGCGTTGGTCTCCATCGTCGACGGGCTCACCGCGCGGGTCGCGGTAGGATGGATGATGGCGAGGTCGGCGTCGGCCCCGACCATGATCGCGCCCTTCCGGGGGTAAAGCCCCATGATCCGCGCCGGATTGGTGCTGAGCTTGATCGCCAGCTCGTCGAGCGTGATGCGGCCGCCGAGGACCCCGTGGGTGTATACCAGGGGCAGCAGGGTCTCGAGCCCGGGGAGACCCATCGGGATCTTGGTCCAGTCCCCGTTCCACATCGCCTTCTGCTCGCGGGTGAAGGTGCAGGTGTCGGTGGATACGACCGAGACCTCGCCGTCGCGGAGTCCCTTCCACAGCCGCTCGACGTCCTTCGGCTTCTTGACCTGCGGGCAGCAGGCGAACAGATGGCCATCCTTGCCGTCGAAGACGGAGTCGTCCAGCACCAGGTACTGCGCGCAGGTCTCCGCCAGCACCGGCACCCCGCGCGCCTGGGCCGCGCGGATGATGTCGGTGCCTTCTCCGGTGGACATGTGCACAATGTAGAGCTGACCGCCGGTCGCCTCGCACCACTGCACTGCGCGCTGGATGGCCTCCGCCTCGACGAAGTTGGGGCGGGTCATGGGGTGGAGCCGCGCGCCGTATTTGGCCATGAGCTCCGGCGTGTGGTGCCGCGCGATCAGCTCGTCCAGCACCCGCGCCGACTCCGCGTGGACCAGGAGCATGGTGCCGTGCTCGCGCATCTGCTCGAGGGTGCCGAACAGCGCCCGGTCGTCGGACTGCCAGCCCTCCGACTCGTAGATCATGAACTCCTTGAAGGTGGTGAACCCACGGTCCACCATCCCCTTGATCTGCGACTTGTGCTCGGCGTAGCGGGTGATGCAGATGTGGAAGGTGTAGTCGATGAGCGACTTGCCCTCCGCCTTCTTCATCCAGTTGTCGGCGGCCTGAGACAGGGAGTCGCCGGCGTAGGGAATCGCGAAATCGATTATGGTGGTGACCCCTCCGCGGGCGCCCGCCCGAGTCCCGGTGCGGTAGTCATCGGCGGAGACGGTGCCGCAGAAGGGAAGCTCGAGGTGGACGTGCACGTCCAGCACGCCAGGGAGGACGTGATGTCCGGCGGCGTCGATAATGTCGGTCCCGGGGCCAGGCTCCAGCTCCGCGCCGAGCGCGGCGATCTTCTCGCCGGCGATGCCGACGTCGCCGGTGAAGGTGCCGGCGGGGGTGACGACATTCCCGCCCCTGATGATTCGGTCGAGTTTCATGCCGAGTCTCCTACTACCGTTGGTGGTTCACCACGGAAGCACGGAAGACACGGAAGAAGAGCTTTTGTGGGTGTGCTGTTTCACCTTCGATCTTCTTCCGTGTCTTCCGTGCTTCCGTGGTGAACAGGTCGCAGGCTGAGCGGCCCCGGTGGATGCCTCACGCCGACGCTTCCACGTCCGCGTAGCCTTCGGCGGCCTCGTACCCGGAGTGATAGCCGGCCGCATCGGGCCGACGGATCTCCGACTGCGCCACGATCCGCTCGCGCCTGAGCCCGCGGAAGCTCTCGACGCCGGTCCACCCGTCGGCCGCGTGCTGCTCGAGGAATGCGTCCAGGCCGGCGAGCAGCCGTTTGATCACGTTGGGGCCGATCGCCTGATCCAGCATGGCCGCGGTGCAGACCTGCACCGTCCCACAACCCAGGAGGAAGTAGGACAGGGCCTGCCGGAAGTCGGAGATCCCGCCGATGCCCGAGAAGCTCCCGTCGGGGTAGGCCCGGGTCATCTGCGACATCTTGGCCAGCGAGAGCGGCAGGATCGCGGGTCCGCCCAGGCCGCCGCTCGACACCATGCCGTCTACGTTGATCTCGAACTCGAGGGTCTCGGGATCGATCACGGGGAGGGAGGGGAAGGTGTTGGAGGAGACGATGGCATCGGCGCCGCCCCGGAAGCACGCACCGGCCTCGACCTCGATCTCGGCGGTGGCCGGAGTGAGCTTGCACCAGACCGGTACGGTGGCCACCTCCTTGACCGCCTCGGTCACCACAGAGCAGAGCCCCTCGTCCTTGCCGATGTTGGAGCCCATGTCGCGCCGGTCCATGTGGGGACAGGAGAAGTTGAGCTCGAGCCCGTCCGCACCGGCGTCCTGGCAGTCGCCGGCCAGGCGCTGCCAGTTCCTGAGCTCCTTGTCGTTGCCGGAGCCGGCCATGATCGAGGCGATGAGCACCCGGTCGGGAAACGCCTCTTTGATCCGCCGAATGCGCGGGAGCCACCAGTCCAGGGTCTTGTCGGAGATGAGCTCCCAGTTCCAGGAGGAGTGCAGGGCCGCGCCGGGCCGCTTCCTCATCGAGACGTAGGCGTCCTCGGGCGAGGTGCGCATGAACTTGGCCTTGGCCCCGATGACGTTGACCACCGGGTGGAGCCCGATCGTCTTGGTCACCACGCCGCCCCAGCCCGCCTCGAACGCGCGAAGGATGTTGCTCTCCGACTCCGTCGGGGGCGCCGAGGAGAGGAGGAAGGGATTCTCGAACTGAATTCCGGTGAAGGTGACCGCTCTGGTTGGCATGACTCGAACCCCCTGCTCATCCTGCTGTTTTCCGGCCGCGATC
>DATEJD010000283.1:0-4812 GCA_035278325.1 Gemmatimonadales bacterium
TGACTCAGGCTCGGGGGCATACCCCGACGCATGGCCCCTTCGCTTCGCTCAGGGTGACTCCGGAGCCCAACGATGAGGGTTCCTCGACTCCCCCATTAGATTCTGCGCATGCCCAACCACCCCATGCCCATCACCACCCCGACCTCGCGGCGGGGCTCGTGATCGTCCACGTCCTCGGCGTCCCCATGGACCTCGGCTCCGGGCGCCGGGGCGTGGACATGGGGCCCTCGGCCATCCGGATCGCCGGCGTCGAGAAGGCGCTCCGCGAGCTGGGCCACACGGTGGTGGACGACGGCGACATCACCATCAAGAACATGGAGGAGCTCAAGGTCGGCGACGTGCACGCCCGCTACCTCGCCGAGATCGCCCGCGCCTCCACGCTGGCCTGCAAGAAGGTGGACCGCATCGTGGCCCGGGGGCATTTCCCGCTGGTCCTCGGCGGTGATCATTCGATCGCCGCGGGCACGGTCTCGGGCATCGCGGCCTTTGCGCGCCGCGAAGGCAAGCGCGTGGGCCTGCTCTGGGTGGACGCGCACGGCGACATCAATACTCCGGACACCTCGCCGTCGGGCAACATCCACGGCATGCCGGTGGCCGCGCTCCTGGGTTACGGCCCCGTCGAGCTGACCGGTCTCGGGGGCAGGTTTCCCAAGGTGGATCCCAGAAACGTCGCGCTGGTGGGCATTCGGAGCCTGGACGAGGGCGAGAAGCGGCGGCTCAAGGAGACCGGAGTTCAGGTCCACACCATGTCGGACATCGACCGCCACGGCATCCATCGGGCCATGAAGAAAGCGCTGGCCCGTATCACCGACGGGACCGACTACGTGCACGTGAGCTTCGACCTGGACGCGGTGGACCCGACGGTGGCGCCAGGCGTGGGCACGCCGGTCAAGGGCGGCCTCGACTACCGCGAGGCGCACCTCATCATGGAGCTGCTGCACGACTCGGGGGTCATGACATCGCTCGAAATGGTGGAGGTGAATCCCATCCTCGACCAGGGCAATGCCTCGGCGGAGTTCGCGGTGGAGCTGGTGCAGTCGGCGTTCGGGAAGAAGATCCTGTAACGGTAAGCGGTGAGCGCTTACCGCTCACCGCTTACCGTAGGCGGCATTGTGTCCCCGGTCACCCCGCGAGCCCACCCTACGGCCGCGCGCGCCGCTGTCCGGCCGTCCCAGTATATAGAGGAATCGACCGCGACATCAGCCAGGAGGCTCCGTGCTCCGCGCGCTCAGTCCGTTCCTCGTCACCGCGCTCCTCGCCGCTACAGCGGGCACGCTGGCCGCCCAGACCACCGCGCTCTCGCCCAGCCCCACTCTGCCGAGCGACACGCTCGAAGCCAACTACGGTCCCCGCGGCTCGGCCGGCCCCGCTCCGGGTCTGGTCCCGACCCTTCCGAGCGATACGCTCGAGGCGACGCAGCCCGTCGATTCGTTCCCCGCCGACTCCTTCCCGGGCGATTCGATCGACGGCTCATCGTCGAGCCAGGCCGATCCCGATAGCCTGCTCCCCGACGCGTCGCCGGTCACACCGGGCGACAGCGCGGCGCTCCGTGAGCTCAAGGCATGGATCAGGCATCACCCCGAGTTGACCGCACCGCCACCGGCCAGGGCGGTGCTGGTGAAGGTGTAGTGCCGGACGCGTCTGAGCATCCCTAGCACCTCACCAGACGAACGACGCCGGTGGGCGCTCCCGCCGGCGTCGTTCATTTCCGGTCCTCGATCGCCTTCCCCTGCATCCGCTTGAGAAAGCGAAGCATGTCCGAGGTCCGGTCGAACACCCGGACCTCCGGGTCCGCCAGCGCCCGCTCCCGCGGCTCGAGCTTGAGATCGAGATGGGGCCAGCGACCGAGGTGAAGCGCCTGGCGCGGTGCCCCGACTCGGACTCGGAACCGGTCCAGCTCGTCCAGATCGTTGCTGCTGGACAGCACGTGAGACCACCCCTTGGCCATCGGGTTCTCCCGGTCCATGACGATCACGTGACCGCCTCGGCCAGGAAGGCCACGGTCGAGCCGACGACGGAAGGATCGCGCAGGATCGCCCGGTGGCCCAGCCCGTCGGTCGCAAGCAGCCTGGCGCCTGGCCATGCCGAGACGATCTCCTCCGCGTGGCGGTAGGGTACGTCGGAATCACCGCGGTCGTGTACCAGCAGGGCCGGGGTTTGGAGCCGCTCGACGATCGCAGGGATGTGAAGGTCGTCCCACCGCGCCTCGAGCCGCCGCTCGAGGTTCCGGCGCATCGCCTCCCGCGCCGGCTCCGGGATGCGCAGATGATCGGCGAAGGCGGTGGCGAACCGGGTCACGTCCGCCGGCGCCGCGAGCAGCACCACCCGGTCGGCCACGAGACCATCGCGGAGCGCCAGCACGATGGCTGCCCCTCCCAGGGAGTGGCCCACGAGGCTGTGCAACGGTCCGACCCGATCGGCCACGGCCCGGAGCGCGCGGGCGAACTCGACCAGCGACGCCAGCCGGCCGGTCGAGCGGCCATGCGCCGGCGCGTCGTACGCCACGACACGATGCCCGGCGTCGAGCAGGCCGCGTCCCATGACGCTGAAGCGACCGGCCCGGCTGCCCCAGCCGTGGACCAGCACCACCGCCGGCGCTCGCTCCGGGCCCCACTCCCAGACGGCCAGCTCCTGCCCCTGCCATTCGACGCTGGACCGACGGCCCGCGGCGAGAAAGGCCTCGTCGCCGCTCCGCGCCTCGTGCCGCGGAGGTGTGCAGAAGAGGGTCTCGGCCCAGCGGGCCGCGATGTCCGGCCTGGCGGTCCCCACCGCGCGGAACACGGCGCGCAGGGCCACCACGCGAACCGGGGGTCGGGAGTGAGAGCGCGGACGGCTCACAACTGGCGGCTAGGGGACAGGGCCATGGGTTCTCCAGGAAGGTGAGACCGGAGGAACGTGAGACCGGGCAGGGCCCGGGGCCCGGAGTATGGCGGGAGGCGCTGGACGGATGCAAACCGGGAGGGGACTCGCCGGTCCTCACGACCTTCGTGAGCCTGGTCACCGGAGCGGCCTGCCGAGCGCGCTAGGTTGGGACCTCCTTTACGATTCACGACGTTTGCAGGAGGACCGCATGCCCGATCGCGAGCAGGACCGGCCCCTCGACGCCAACGAGCTCGGCGTAGACTGGAAGGCCGCCTGGGAAACCGAGGACAACTACTGGGAGGAGAACTTCAGCAGCCGGCCGTACGCCCTGGGGCCGGACTACTACGACCGCTTCCGCCCGGCGTACCGGTACGGCTTCGAGTCGGCCCGCCATAATCTGGGCCGAAGCTGGGACGACGCCGAGCCCGATCTCCGAGAAGGATGGGATCGTCACCGCGGGGACAGTCCCTCCGCCTGGGACGAAATCAAGGCCGCGGTGCGGGACGCGTGGGACCGTGTCACCCAAGGCAAGGTGGCGGACGAGCAGGCGCGGACCCGGGAGTAGACGGTGGGGAAGCGGGAAGCGGGAAGCGAGTCACCCTGAACGTGTAGTGAAGAGGCCATGAGCCGGCGCATGCCCCCTTCGCGGAGTTCACCCTGGGCGTAGCCAGGGCTCAGGGTGACTCCCGCGCTTCCCGCTCACCGCCCCCTATCTTTCCTGCATGGCCGACTCTATCCGCGATCTCTTCTTCGGCCCCCAGTCCCGGGAGCTGGTCGAGGCGATTGAGCCCCAGCGCTCGTTCGACGATGTGGTGCTGCCCGAGCGCACGCTGCAGTCGCTCGATCACGCCCTGGCGCTGGTGCGAAAGCACGATCTCATCTTTCGCCAGTGGGGCCTCGCCGAGCGGCACAGGACCGGGCTGGGCCTGGCGTTTCACTTCGCCGGGCCGCCGGGGACAGGGAAGACCATCTGCGCCGAGGCGCTGGCCTACACGCTGCACCGCAAGCTGCTGGTAGTCCGCTACGCCGAGCTCGAGTCGCGCTGGGTGGGTCAGACCGCCAAGCACGTCGCGTCCGTATTCCGCGCGGCGGAGCGGCAGGATGCGGTGCTCTTCTTCGACGAGGCCGACGCGATCGCGGGCCGCCGGTTCACCGTCATGCAGGCCGCGGTAGACCGCGAAGCCAACTCGGTGGTGAACGTCCTGCTTCACGAGCTGGAGCTGTTCCCCGGCATCGTGATCTTCGCGACCAACCTCGCCGCCAACATGGACCCCGCCTTCGAACGACGGATCCGCACCCACATCCTGTTCGAGATGCCCGACGTGGACGCGCGGGAGCGGATCTGGCAGGTCCAGGTTCACCCCCGGAAGACCCCGCTGGCCGACGATGTGAACTTTCGCGCCCTGGCGGAGGCCTACCCCCGGAGCGGTGGCGACATCAAGAACGCGGTGCTCAAAGCCGCGCAGAGCGCCACCACCGAGCCGGGCCCCGACGCCGACAAGCGGATCCACCAGCGCCACTTCGTGCTGGGCATGGAGGAGGTCATCGCCGGGGCGTCGGTGATGAGCCAGTCGCTGTTCGAGAACGGCGGGGCGCCCGAGCCGCGGGCCGGCATCCTGGAGGAGATGTCGGAAGGGCAAGAGGCGCTGCGAGGAGAGCTGGCGATCCTGGCCGAGCGGCTGGACGGGCTCGAGCGGCGTCAGCGGGGCGCGCTCCAGAGGCTGGAGGAGCGGCAGGCGGCGGGGATCGAGGTGGTGGGCGAGTCGGTCAGGGCGACAGCGGCGCGCCTGGACCAGCGGGTGCGGGTGGCGATCTACGTGGGCGTGGCGGCGGCGGTGCTGGCGGCGGTTGCGATTGTGATCGCGCTCGTGCGTTAGCTCTTCATCTCGGAGAGGGGAGCGCAGCGGAGGCTGGGGGAGTCACCCTGAGCGAAGCGAAGGGGGCATGCGT
>DATEJD010000284.1:0-6930 GCA_035278325.1 Gemmatimonadales bacterium
CCGTCATCGTCGGTGGCGGTCAGCTTCACCTGATAGGTGGCGGCCGACGTAAAGGTGTGCGTCGCCGTCGGCTTGGAAGTGGAAGAATTGGACCCGCTGGTCGGGTCGCCGAAGTCCCACGCGAGCGATTGGACCTGCCCATCCGCGTCTGTGCTGGCGTCCGTGAACGTACAGGCCAGGTCGTTGCAATCGACCGTGAAATTGGCCGTCGGCGCCGTGTTCTGCGGGCCGGTACCGCCGCCGTCGCCGCCACAGGCGGCGAGGAAGGCGACCCCGGCAACGAGGGTAAGCACTGGCGAGGAGCGCATAGTGTTGGTTCCAAGCCCCAGGATGAGAGTTGAGATGTGGCACGGGATCACGGCCGAGCGTAGTTCGACCGGCCGCCGGGAAAGCCAGAGCCGTGCCAATCGAGGGGTGTCAACAACGACGACACACCCCTCCAGCGGAACTCCAACTTGCTCAAGCGTCTACCAAGGGAATGCAAAAAAACGGACGGCGGGGTGGCCGAGCATCAGGTGTGGCGTACGCACCATACGGCCGAGTGCAATTTCACCAGGCGAAGCCTCCTCGTCGAGGGGGCCGGCCAATCCCGGGAGCGACCGTTGACGGGTCCGCCGGGAGCTAACTATGTTTCCGGGCTGTAATTATGACGGACCTCTCGCTGTCCCGCAGCCAGATGCTGCTCCTGAGCGGCTCGGCCAACCGTGCGCTGTCCGAGGAAGTGGCCGCCCACCTCGGGCAGCCACTGTGCCAGGTCACGCTCCGGCGGTTCGCCGACGGCGAGCTGTTCGTCAAGATCGACGAGAACGTCCGCGGCCGGGATGTCTACATCATCCAGCCGACCAATCCACCCGCCGAGAACATGATCGAGCTCCTGCTCCTCATGGACGCGGCGCGCCGGGCAAGCGCGGCACGGGTCACGTCGGTCATCCCGTACTTCGGGTACGCCCGCCAGGATCGGAAGGACCAGCCGCGGGTGGCCATCAGCGCCAAGCTCATGGCCAACATGGTGTCGATGGCGGGAGCCGATCGGGTGCTGGCCATGGACTTTCACCAGCACCAGCTGCAGGGGTTCTTCGACCTGCCGGTCGATCACCTCTACGCGGCACCGGTGTTCGTGAGCCACTACCGCCAGAAGCAGCTGCACGATCTAGTCGTGGTGGCACCCGATGTCGGCTCGGCCAAGATGGCCCGCGGCTTCGCCAAGCGGCTGAATGCCTCGCTCGCCATCGTGGACAAGCGGCGCCCTTCGGCCAATGTGGCGGAGGTGCTCAACGTGGTAGGTGAGGTGGGCAACCGTGACTGCCTCATCCCCGATGACATGATCGACACGGCCGGCACCATGGCGGAAACGGTGACGGCACTCAAGCGGCTGGGCGCGCGCGACATCTACTGCTGCGCCACCCACGCCCTGCTGTCGGGGCCCGCCGTGGACCGGCTCATGGCTTCGCCGGTGAAGGAAGTGGCGGTCACCAACACGATCGCGATACCGCCGGAGCGTCGGTTCGACCGGCTCAAGGTGCTCTCGATCGCCGGGCTGCTGGCCAAGGCCATCGGCTATACCCACAGCGACCAGTCGGTGAGCTCGCTGTTCGATTGACGGACGCTGAACACTCTTAAGGGCGCGGATCATGGCACAACAGGCGAATCTCACCGTTTCCTCCCGCACCAGCACCGGCAAGGGCGCGGCCCGCACTCTCCGGCGCGAGGGCAAGGTCCCGGGCGTCATCTACGGTCATGGACGTGAGGCCGAGTCGGTCAGCGTCGACACTGCGGCCCTCAAGAAGATGCTGGTCGGCATCAGCGCGGCCACCGCGATCCTCGACGTGACCGTCGACGGGCGGGCGCCAGTCAAGGCGCTCATTCGCGAGATCCAGCGCGACTCGCTCCGTCCCGCGGAAATCATCCACCTCGACCTGTACGAGGTGCGCAGCGACGAGGAGATCACGCTCCAGGTGCCCATCCGCCTGATCGGCATCCCCGACGGCGTCCGCAACTTCGGTGGCGTGCTCGACCACGTGCTGCGCGAGCTGGAAATCGAAGTGCTGCCCGCCGACATCCCGGAGCACGTCGACCTCGACGTCACCGCGCTCACCATCGGCCACTCGCTCTTTGTGCGCGACCTTCAGGTCCCCAAGGCGAAGGTGCTCAACGACCCCGACACGCCGATCTGCACGGTCGTGGCGCCGCGGGCAGAAGAGGCTCCCGTCGTGGCGGCCGCAGAGGAGCCCGCGGTGGCCGAGCCCGAGCTCATCCGGAAGCCGAAGGCCGAGGCCGAGGGCGAGGCCGAAGAAAAGGCCTGAGCCCTGTTCGTCATCGTGGGGCTGGGCAACCCCGGCCCGGAGTACGACGAAACCCGGCACAACGCCGGGTTTCGATTGGCCGATCACCTGGTGGCACGCTGGCGGCTGGGCCCGTACACGCGGGCGGAGCGCGCGCGGCAGGCCGAGGGAGTGTGGGACGGGCGCGAGGTGCGCGTCATCAAGCCCCAGACGTACATGAACCGGAGCGGCGCGGCTCTCGCGCCGCTCCGTGATGTTTCGGGGTTCGATCCGGCCACGCACCTCCTGATCCTGTCGGACGACGTCGCGCTGCCGGTCGGCCGGTTCCGGGTTCGGGGCGCCGGGTCCTCCGGCGGGCACAACGGCCTCAAGAGCATCGAGGCCGCCCTCCAGCGCCAGGACTACGCGCGCCTTCGGATCGGGGTGGGGCTGGTGCCGCCGGAGGTCGAGGATCTGGCCGACTTCGTCCTCGGGCCGCTCGAGCCCGAGGAGCAGCGGATGATCGCCGAGCTGCTCGATCCCATGGCGGAGGCGGTGGAGTGCTGGATGGCCGAGGGCGTCGAGCGCGCCATGAGCCGGTTCAATCGCTGAGGAACCATCGTACATGCTGCGGCTTGGCATCGTCGGCTTGCCCAACGTCGGCAAGTCCACCCTGTTCAACGCGCTGACGTCCGCGAAGGCGCTGGTCGCGAACTACCCCTTCGCCACCATCGAGCCGAATACCGGCATCGTCCAGGTGCCCGACAGCCGGCTCGAGTCGCTGACCCGCATCGTGAGCCCCGAGCGGACGGTGCCCGCCACGGTCGAGTTCGTCGACATCGCCGGGCTGGTCAAAGGCGCCAGCGAAGGCGAGGGCCTGGGCAACCAGTTTCTGGCCAACATTCGCGAGGTGGACGCGATCGTCCACGTGGTCCGCTGCTTCGAGGATCCCGACGTCCAGCACGTGATGGGCCCGGTCGATCCGGTTCGAGACCGCGAGGTGATCAACATCGAGCTGGGGCTGGCCGACCTCGCGAGCGTCGAGAAGCGGCTCGACAAGACCAGCCGCGCGGCCAAGTCGGGCGAGGCACAGGCGCGGCTCGAGCAGCGGCTGCTCGAGGCGGCGCGCGATGCGCTCGCTGCCGGTCGGCCTGCGCGAACCGTCGTCCCCACCGCGGAAGAAGCGCCGGCCTTTCGGAGCTTCAATCTGCTGACCGCCAAGCCGGTGCTCTACGCGGCCAACGTGGGCGAGCACGAGATCGCCAGCGGCAACGCGTACGTCGAAGCGCTCCGCGCCGCGCTCGCGCGCGATGGCGAGGCCGCGGAGATCGTGCCGTTCTCGGCCAAGGTCGAGGCCGAGCTCGCGGAGCTCGAAACGGCCGATCGGGCCGAGTTCCTCGAGTCGCTCGGGCTCACGGAGTCCGGGCTCGATCGCCTGGCGCATGCGGCCTACCACCTGCTCGGCCTGCAGAGCTACTTCACGGCCGGCGAGAAGGAGGTCCGCGCCTGGACCATTCATCGAGGCGACAAGGCGCCGGCCGCCGCCGGCGTGATCCACTCCGACTTCGAGAAGGGATTCATTCGAGCGGAGACCGTCGCCTACGACGACTTCGTCCGGGTCGGGGGCTGGAAGCCGGCGCGGGAGCAGGGTCTGGCGCGCGCGGAAGGCAAGGAGTACGTGGTGCGGGACGGGGATGTGATGCTGTTCCGATTCAGCAGCTGAGCAGGGACGTAAGTTACTATGTGATAGTTTATTAGGAGACCTACATAAAGTGACTTATGAGTCACCCTGAGCGCAGCGAAGGGGCCATGCGTCAGGGTCTGGCTCCTTCGCTGCGCTCAGGATGACTCGCGGGCTCAACCTCCGCACCCGGTTGCCCTGATTCCCACTCCGCCTACCGCCGCACCCCTCGCGCCCCTATACTTCCCGCCTCACAAACCATCCTCCTCGGCGCCCACACCGGCCCGGGGCGACTCAGACCGAAGGAAGGTGTCATGACCCGTCAGTACGAGGTGGTCTATATCTTCGACAGTGCGCTCGAAGAGGCCGCCATCAACGAGCGCCTCGTGCGCTTCCACACCCTCATCCAGCAGCCGGGCACCGAGGCCCCCCAGGTGAATCACTGGGGCAAGCGGACGCTGGCCTATCCCATCAAGAAGCACGAGACCGGCTACTACGTCGTCGCCAAGTTCGACGCCAACGCCACCGCCCTGCCCGAGTTCGAGCGGGCCATCAAGCTCGATGACGGCGTGCTCCGGTTCCTCGTGGTCGTGAACGAGGGCGCGCAGCCCGTGCCCGTGACCGCCGGCAAGAGCGACGAGGAGGACGACGAATGAGGCGGCCGCAGAAGACCTGCGCCATCTGCGAGAGCGGCGTGCGGGTGGTCGATTACAAGGACGAGCGCACCCTGTCGCGGTTCCTGACCGAGCGGGGCAAGATCCTGCCCAGCCGGCTGTCGGGCACCTGCGCGCGTCATCAGCGCCAGCTCAGCACCGCCATCAAGCGGGCACGTCAGCTGGCGCTGTTGCCCTACATCAAGGGATTCACCGGCTGACCCCGGCGCGCCCGCCGGGTTGGGGGGCGTTGCTGGCACTCGCCGGCTTTCTGCTCCTCGCCCCGCCGGTCTTCGTGTTCGGGCCCCTCGCCGGCCTGCTGCTGGTCTCGCGGCCCGGAACGGCGCGCGAGTGGCTCTGGCTGCTCGCGGCGGGCGCCTGGTCGGCGCTCTGGCTGCAGCAGATCGGCGGAGTGGGGGCGCAGGTCACCCGCGCGGCGGCGGTGCTCCTCTGCGGAGCCTTCCTGTCGCTCACGCTGTGGCAGCCGTCGAACGCCGTGGGCCGAGCGGTGGCCGCCACCGCCACGGCGGCCGCGGTCCTGGGGCTCTGGATGTGGCGCCTGGGAATCGGCTGGAGCCGGCTGGTCCAAGGGGTGAACCAGGAGCTCTCCCAGTATGAGACGGTCGTGCGGGAGCAGTGGCGGACGGCGGGGGCGCCCCAGCAGCTGATCGACCAGGCCGGTTCCATGGTGCACTCGGTGTCGCAGCTCTATCCCGGGCTGCTCGCGCTGGCCGGCATCGCGGGGCTGCGGCTCGCGTGGACCTGGTACCATCGGCTGGCCGTTCACCCGATGGGCGCGCCGCCGGCGCCGTTCCGCACCTTCGGCTTCAGCGATCAGCTGGTGTGGGGCTGGGTACTCGCGCTGACGCTGACGCTGGTGCCGGTGCCGGAGGCGTGGCGGCTCGCGGGCGCCAACCTGCTCCTGGTGCTCGGCGTGCTGTATGCCGCGCGCGGTCTCGCCGTGGTCCTGAGCCAGGCCGGCGGTGTGGCCGGGCCGGTCGGGGTGGTGCTGGGGTTCATCGCCGTGTTCTTGCTGCCGTTTGTGGTCGGCGGGCTCACCCTGCTCGGGCTCGCGGATACCTGGCTAGATTTCCGGCGTCGGCTGTCGACGCCGTCCACCGGAGGGTTCAAGCAATGATGGAAGTGATCCTGCGCGAGGACGTGAAGTCGCTCGGCAAGGCCGGCGAGATGGTGCGGGTGAAGCCGGGCTACGCGCGCAACTATCTCCTGCCCCATGGTCTCGCGTACGAAGCCACCGAGGGCAACAAGAAGCGGATCGCGGCCGAGACCCGGGCCCGCGGCATCCGCAACCAGGCGGAGCGAACCGAGGCCGAGCGCGCCGCAGCCGAGCTGAGCGGCATCACCCTCACGCTGACCGGCAAGGCCGGCGAAGAGGGCAAGCTGTTCGGCTCGATCACCGCGCAGGACATCGCCGCGGCGCTGGCGGCCCAGGGGCACCAGGTCGACCGCCGGCGCATCGAACTCGAGCACCCGATCAAGACGCTCGGCAGCCACACGGTCGGGGTGCGGGTACACCCCGAGGTCCACGCGGAGGTCCGTGTCTCGGTCGTCGCGGAGTAGCCCGCTCGCGATGAGCGTCGGGATCGCCTATGTGGATGGACCCCGGCTGGCCCGCTCGCTCTTCGCCGCAGCCGACTGGGTGGCCGCCGGCCGGGACGAGATCAACCGGATCAACGTCTTCCCCGTTCCCGACGGCGACACCGGCACCAACTTCAGCCTGACCCTCCGTGCCGTCGCCGACGCCCTCCGGGCGCTCGGCGACGCCTCGCTTTCGGAGACCGCGCGCACCATGGCCCGCGCCGCCGTGCTGGGGGCCCGGGGCAACTCGGGGATGATGCTCGCCCACTTCCTGCTGGGCTTCGCCGACGCGCTCGGCGACCGACGGCAGGCGAGCACCCGCGAGGTCGCCGCGGCCATGCGCGAAGGGGCCAACCGGCTCTACGCCTCGCTCGACGATCCGCGGGAAGGCACCATTCTCACGGTGGCGCGTGACGCGGCGGCTGCCGCGGAGCTGGCCGCGGCCGACACCGAGGACGTCGGCGAGTTCATGCACCGGCTCCTGGCCGAGGGCGAGGCGGCGCTGGCGCGTACGCCCGAGCTCATGGCCACGCTCAAGGAGGCGGGCGTCGTCGACGCGGGCGGCAAGGGATTCGTCCGGATGCTGGAGGGCGTGGTCCGCTGCCTCGACGGCGATCCGATTCTGCCGGTGGCCTCCAGCGCGTCCGCCGACGAGGCGGCAATCATTCCGGCCGCGGACATCGAGGTGGCCGCCGAACGGGACTTCCAGTACTGCACCGAGGTCCTGGTGCGCGGG
>DATEJD010000285.1:0-11707 GCA_035278325.1 Gemmatimonadales bacterium
CGGCCAGCCGGCGCTCCAGCTCGTCGCGCGCCGATCCGCTGGCCTCGCGGGCGCCGGCGCGCGGCCGAAGCGACGGAGCCTCGTCGAGCTCGTCGAAGTCCTCGTCGTCATCGTCGGTGAGATCCTGCAGCGCCTCGCGGCCGCTCGAGAACTGCTGAGCCAGCTCGTCCAGCTTCTCCTCGGTGACCGCCCTGAGCTTCCACAGCTTGCGCTGGAGCACCCGACGGGTCTCCTCGCCCGTGCGCGGCGCGTACAGGAGGGCCAGTCCGGCGCCGAGCACCGCGCCCCAGAACAGCCACTTGGCGGAGGCATCGCCCCCGCGCTCGACGTAGACGACCTCGCGACCACCTTTGCGGCGTACCATCGCTCCTCCTATTCCCCGGCGTCCGGATCGTCCTCGGCCGCGACCAGCGCGGGCTTGAGCGCCGCGTGGTGCTGCATGGGCGCCTGGACGAAACGATTGATGTCCTTGTCGGTTCCGTTGACGTTGAGCTGCTCGAACAGGAAGGCGAACGTGCGCTCCAGGTCGGCGGCGATGGCCGAGCGGACGTCCTCGTCCAGCGACCAGAAGTCGCGTTTGAACGGCCCGATCGCCTTCTTTCGGGCCTTGTAGTAGAACTGCTCCGCGGTGTCCCCGCTCTTGCGCTCCCCGGCGGCGTTCTCCTCGAGCCACGGCCGGATCCGGTCGCGCAGCGCGGTGGGAAGCTTGGGGTGGTCGAACACAATGTTCTGGAAGTTGGTGGCGAGGTGGATCTCGGCGGTCTCGATGCGGGGGAAGTTGCCGAACGCGTTGGACGGCAGCGTGCTGGCCCCATGCTGGACCGCGCCGGCGAGCCCATAGTCCTCGCGGGCCGCCTTGGACAGCGCGGCGAGCGCCTGGAGATCGAGCTTGACGTCGGCGATCGAGCCGTCGGGCAGCACCACGCCGCCGTGCGAGGTGCCGGTCTGCACCGAGATCTTGCTGATACCGACGAGCGAGCCGCCCATGCCGGCCCGGGCCCGGCTGTAGCCCTGCATGAACGCGTGCAGCTCCTCCACGGTGCTGTTCTTCATACCGACTTCGCCGATCTCGGCGCCGACCGAGACGGTGACCCCCTCGGGCTCCTGGCCCCGGATGAACGCGGTGATCTCCGCCGCACGCTCATAGTTGAGGCGCTGCTGCGCGTCGAGCCCCTGTTGGGAGAGATCGACCAGCGTCGAGGTGTCGACGTCGATGTTGTAGAAGCCGGCCCCGATCTCCTCGGCGATCAGCTTCTTCACCTCGCCGACCTCGCCCTCCGGATCGGTCTGGTACTTCTTGTGGTTGACCTGGCAGTGATCGCCCTGGATGAACAGCGGAAGGGTGTAGCCCTCGCGGAGCGCCGCCCCGATCATGACCGCCACGTATTCGGCGGGACGCTGCTCGGTGTAGGCGATCTCCGAGCGCGCGATCTCGAGCAGGATGGCGCCGGCCTTTCCGGCCTTGGCCGCGCGGAAGATGGCGCGGGCCGTATCGTAGGCCATCATGCGGACGTTGATGGCGGGCACCGTGAAGCCGCTTACGTCACCACGGCCCCGCGCCTGGTACAGGCCCTGGATCGAGGCCGGGCGCGCGCCGGTCGCCTGCCCCAGCTCCCAGAGCAGCCAGCGGGCCGCCTCCCGGGCATCGCCGCTGGCGAACACGGCCTGCCACACCAGGCGATCGGTCGCGGGGCCCCGGAGCCGGGCAGGATCGCGCACCGCGACGCCGCCCGGGACCTGCACCACCGCGCCCTGGTAGAGCTCGATCGCCCGCTGTGTTTCGTCAGCCATGTCTCGACCACCTCGTGGTTTCAATGGTTCCGCACGTCCGTAAAGGTAGGCCGGGAGCGGAGGAGCGTCAAACAAAATCCTGAGTCACCCTGAGCGAAGCGAAGGGGGCATGAGCAGGCGCATGTCCCCTTCGCTTCGCTCGGGGTGACTCGCGGAGCGTTCAGGGTGACTCGCGGGGTTACACCTCGTCCTGATCCGCCGCGGCCGAGGGTTGCGCGTGCGCCTCATAACCGGGCCGCCGCATCGCCGCATAGGTGAGCTTCTTGCCGAGCTCCACCCCGGGCTGATCAAACGGGTCTACCCCGTAGAACACACCGGCGTAGCCCGCCGCGAGCTGATAGAACATGACGGCCTCGCCGAAGGTCTCCGCATCGAGCCTGGGCAGCCGAAGCGTGCAGCTCATCCGCCCCATTCGCGCGAGGGCTGTGGCGGTGGCCTCATACTCGGCGCCGAGGAGCGCGCCGAGCGAGTGGCCTGACAGATAGGCGAGGTCGGCCGGTAACGGCTCGACCCCCGGTACGTCGGTCGGCGGAGGCGGGATGCGGAGCTCGTCGCCCAGGTCGTCCACCACGGCGAAGGTGATGACCTTGTCGAACGGACCTTCCATGAACAGCTGCACCTGGCTGTGCTGGTCAGTGGCGCCCACCGCCGCGACCGGCGTGGGGCCGGTGTAGACCTCCTTCCCCTCACGGCTCACCCGCTTGCCCAGGCTTTCCGCCCAGAGCTGGCGGTACCACTCCGCGAACTCACGCAGGCGGTCGGTGTACGGCATGAGCACGTGAATCCGCGCGCCGAGGTCGGCATCGGCGGCCCAGTGGAGCCCGGCGTAGAGCGCGGCCGGATTCCGGCGCAGATCGTCGGCGGCGGCGCGCTCGACCGCCCGGCGGGCGCCGGTCAGCAAGGCCGCCACGTCGATGCCGACGAGGGCCGCCGGCAGCAGCCCCACTGGCGACAGCACGCTGAACCGGCCGCCGACCTCGGGCGGTATGCTGAGCGTCGCGATGCCATCGCGCGCCGCGATCTCGCGAAGCGCGCCACGCTCCGGGTCGGTGGTGAACACCAGGTGCCGGTGCGCGGCCGAGCCGAGCGCGTCCTCCAGCCAGGCCCGGACGACGAGATACTGCGCCATCGTCTCCGCCGTGCCACCCGACTTGCTGATGACGTTGACCAGCACCCGACGGGGATCGATCCGCGCCAGCGCGGCGGTCACGGTGGTGGGGTCCACGTTGTCCAGCACGGTGAGGCGGGGGAAGAATTCGCGGCCTTCGTCGTCCCACTCGTTCCAGGCCGGCCGGCGGAGCGCGTTCAGCAGTGCCTTGGCGCCGAGCGCCGAGCCGCCGATGCCGAGCACGAGCACGTGATCGTAGGCCTGGCCGACCCCCTCGGCGAACCGGGTAATCTCCCGGATGGGGCCGGACTGATCCACCAGACGATAGAACCCATACTCGCCCTCCCTCCGGCGCCGGTTGACCTCGGCCTGCACAGCGGTGAACCGGGCGGCCAAGGCATCGAGCCGGGCGCGGGGCAGCCCATGCACCCCGTCCAGCGAATCCTGAAACATCCGTCCATAGGCCAGCCTGATCACGGGACCTCCACGCTGAGTCCGTCGTAGGCCGGCACGATGCCGGGCGGCAGCTGAGCCGCCAGCTCGGCGTGTCCGGTCTCGTGCGTGAGATGGGTGAGGTAGGTGTGACGGGCGCCGAGGGCTCGAGCGGTATCGATGGCCTCGGGGATGCTCAGGTGGGTCGGGTGGGAGCGCCACCAGAGCGCGTTGAGCACCAACGTGTCGAGCCCCTCCAGGCGGCGCCGCTCGGGCTCGTCGACCGCCTTGGCATCGGTGATGTATGCCAGCCCGCCGATCCGATAGCCGTAAACCCGCAGATGCCCGTGCCGGAAGGCGAGTGGCAGGACTTCCATGCCAGCGACTTCGACGGGGCGACCGGGGTCGATGGGATGGAGGTCGAGATCCGGCTTCGAGGTGCCCTCGTAGACGCGCTGCCCGTCGAAGATGTAGCTGTAGGAGCTGCGGAGGCGGTCCAACGTTTCGGGGGGGCCGTACACCGGCAAGGCACGTTGCTGCCGGACCGAGAAGATCCTGAGGTCGTCGATCCCGCTGATGTGGTCGGCGTGCTCGTGGGTGTACACCACGGCATCGATCCGGCTGACGCCGCCGGCGATGAGCTGGAGGCGCAGCTCGGGCGGCGTGTCGATCAGGATGGTGCCGCTCCCGGTCTCGACCAGGGCGGCCGACCGGCTCCGCTTGTCACGCGGATCGGTGGACCGGCACACGGCGCACGAACAACCAACCTGGGGCACGCCGAACGACGTCCCCGTGCCCAGAAAGGTGAGCCGCATGTCCTAAACTGCTTCGATCTTCAGGAGGTTGGTAGTGCCGGGCATGTCGAAGGGGACACCCGCCGTCACCACCAGGCGCTCGCCTGGCTGGGCCAGGCCCCGGGCGAGGATCTGGTGCCGAGCGGCGCCGAGCATGGAGTCGTAGTCGGTGAGATGGTCAGTGAGCGCGGGGGTGACGCCCCACACCAGCGACAGCTGGCGGTAGGTGTCGGGCTCCGGCGTGCAGGCGAAGATCGGCACGGTCGGGCGGCAGGTCGAGACCTTGCGCGCGGTGAAGCCGCTGCTGGTGAAGCACACGATGAGCGGCGCGCTCAGCATCTCCGCGGCGGCGCACACCGCGACCGCGATGGCGTCCTCGGTGCGGATGGGCGCGCTCTGGGTGATCCGGTGCTGTGGGAGCGCCATGCCCTCGCTCGAGCGGCGGCCGAGGGCCGCGTCGATGACCACCCCGCGGGCCTGGCGCTGCAGCTCCATCTCGCGCGCGATGCGATCCATCGCCCGCACGGCCTCGAGCGGAAACTCTCCCACGGCGGTCTCCGCCGAGAGCATGACCGCATCGGTGCCGTCGAGGATCGCGTTGGCCACATCGGACGCCTCGGCGCGGGTGGGGCGCGGGGCATGGACCATGGACTCGAGCATCTGGGTGGCGGTAATGACGGGCTTGCCGTGGAGCCCCGCCTCCCGGATGATCTGCTTCTGCATCAGCGGCACTTCCTCGAACGGCAGCTCCACTCCGAGATCGCCACGGGCCACCATGATCGCGTCGGACGCATCGAGAATGCCGCACAGGTTCCGGAGCGCGGTGTCCTTCTCGATCTTGGCGATCAGCTTGGTGGACCGCGGCACCAGTCCGCGGAGCTGTTCGATGTCCTCGGGCCGGCGGACGAACGAGAGGGCCACGTAGTCCACGCCCACGGCCGCGGCCTGGGCCACGTCTTCCAGGTCCTTTTCGGTCAGCGCGGGCGCGCTCACCTCGATGCCGGGGAGGTTCATCCCCTTGTGCGACTTGAGATCGCCGCCGTACTGCACCACGGCTTCCACCCGTCGACCGTCGACGCCGGTCACCTCGAGCGACATGAGACCGTCGTCGAGGAGGATGCGCGCGCCGGCGCTCACGTCCCCCGCCAGGCCCTCGTAGGTGGTGGGAATCTCCCAGGCCAACGCATCGGCCTCCGGCGCGAACACGACCGTGCGGCCCGCGACCAGCCGGAGCGGCTCGGTGAGGGTACCGACCCGGATGCGCGGGCCCTGCAGGTCGAGCAGGATCGCCACCGCATCCTTCCGCTCGCCGGTGACGCTCCGCAGTCGCTCGATCCAGCGCGCGCGAATCTCGGGGGTGCCGTGGGAGGCATTGATGCGGACGACGTTCACGCCCGCGTCGATCAGGGCGGCCATCGCGGCGGGCTCTTCCCACGCCGG
Source organism: Gemmatimonadales bacterium (assembly GCA_035278325.1). Classification (GTDB taxonomy): domain Bacteria; phylum Gemmatimonadota; class Gemmatimonadetes; order Gemmatimonadales; family GWC2-71-9; genus CAVVWJ01. Next base: position 5,566 of record DATEJD010000285.1, read on the forward strand.
GCCAAGGGTGGCGACGATCTTGGTGCGGCGAACCGAGGTGCGTGACATGGCAGGGAGTTTAATGCGGCCCCGTCACTGCTGCATCACGACCTCGCCATTCACGACGGTGAGCCGTGCGCGCCCCGCTCGCACGGCATCGCCCGAGCCGAGCTCGGCGGCAGGATCGAACGCCCAGGCGACCAGGTCGGCATCGTGCCCGGGGGCCAGCGTCCCCCGCCGCTCGCTCAGGCCGGCGGCGTGCGCCGCGCCGCGCGTGTAGGCGCCGACCGCGTCCTCGAAGCCCAGCTTCTCGTCCGGGCGCCAACCGCCCGCGGGACCGCCTCCGGCGTCCCGCCGTTCGAGCGCCGCGAAGAGCCCCTCGCGCGGATCGATGGAGGCCACCGGCACGTCGCTGCCGAACACCAGCGGCGTCCCGCGGCGGCGCAGGCTCTCGAAAGCGTACGCGCCCCGCCCCCGCGCGCCCCAGTGGCGCTCGACCAGCGGGATGTCGGTGAGCAGGTGCGCGGGCTGCATCGAGGCCACGATGCCGGCCGCGGCCGCCCGGTCCAGGTCGTCGGGGTGGACGCACTGGAAGTGCTCGATCCGGTGCGGCATCGCCACCGCCGGCAGCTTCGACATGAGATCGAGCGCGCGCCGCACCGCCGCGTCGCCGATCGCGTGCACCGCGACCGCGATCCCGCTCTGTGCGGCGGCCCGCATCGCGTCGGCCGCTTCCTGCTCGCTGGTGATCGGCATGCCGCGGTCCCGCGTCCCCTCGAATGGCTCCAGCATCCATGCCGTCCGGCTGCCGAGACTCCCGTCAAGGAACAGCTTGATGCCGCCGATGCGGAGCCAGTCGGAACCGGTCCCGCTCCGAACCCCAGCCTGACGCAGCGCGGGGAGCGAAGTGACCGGAGGATGAAACAGCACCCGGAGCCTCAACGCGTCCGCCGACTCGAGCCGGCGGAATGCGGCCAGCGCCGAATCGGACTCGACGTCGTGGATCCCGGTGAGCCCGAGCCGATGCGCCTCGGTCTGGGCGTCGAGCAGGGCGGCATCGAGCGCCGCCGCGGGCGGCTCGGGCAGATGCGGCAGCAGCAGCTCGACCGCGCGCTCGAGCAGGAGGCCGGTCGGCTCGCCGGCGGCGTCGCGCACGATGCGTCCGCCGTAGGGATCGGGCGTCGTGCGCGTGATGCCGGCCGCCGCCAGGGCCGCGCTGTTGATCCACGCGGCGTGGACATCGAGCGAATCGAGATACACCGGCCCGGCGTGCAGCGCGTCGAGCGCCGCGCGGTCCGGCGCCACGGCCCATCCGTTGGCGTCCCACCCCTGCCCTATGACCCAGCCCTGGACCGGACGGGCCCGCGCGACGCGGCGAAGCACCTCGTCTCGCGACACGGCGCCGGCCAGCTCGACGCGCCGGCGATTCAAGGCCCAGAGCGCGAAGTGCGTATGCCCGTCGACGAAGCCCGGTGTCACGAGCGTGCCGGGCAGATCGAAGTGCGGCGTGCCCCGTGGGACCGCCTTCGCGAGCTCGGCCGCGCGGCCGACTTGTACCACTCGGCCATTCTGCCACCAGATCGCGTCGCCTGTTGCCCGTGGATCGAGGGTCAGAATCCGGCGGGCCCGGAGAAGTCCGGAACGGTCCGAATGAGGCTCGGTCACCAGCGACAAGGCGACTCCTGGGACGGTTTCCACATGTTGAAAACTCGGCGAAGTGAATATCTGGATAGGGGGAAACGAGGCGGAAAATCAGCGGGACTCGAGCTTGAAAGTACTTGAACAACACTTCGCAACGCACAGCTTTGCAGGATGTTACAAGCTGTCAACTTACGAACCCTCTAACCAGTGAGCCGGCCAGGTACCGCGATGGCAATTATTCAGATCGGCCGATTATGAACATCTTCGACATGCACGAGACTGCACTCTCCGCGACCCAACGTGGGAACGTCGAAGTCTCATCGAGCGAAGGTCACCTTCCCTGGTCCGCCCCGAAATGCCGGGCCCGCGAAGCGCGTGGGCGAGGCGCGAAGCGCCCGCGCGAGGTCGTTCTTGCCGTCGATCTTGAGCGAGCCCGCCATCGGCTGGGAATGAGTCGGCGAGAGCGTGAGCGAACCGCCAACCACGCCGCCCCGCATGCCAGTGACCGACCAGGTATTCTCGACCGGCTCGGTGACGGCGACGCTGTCGCCCGCGAGCCGGCCGTCCCACGTCACCACCGTGCCGCCCAGCTTGACCTGAAAGCGATCGTCCGAGCTGGGGACGCCGTTCTCGTCTTCCGCCGGGACCTTCCCTACCGTGACGCGGGCCTCGTGCATCTCCTGCCCGGCCAATCGGGCCGAACGGATCAGGCGATCGCTGTTGGTGAACAGATCGAGCGCCACGTCCCGGGGCGAGCCGGCCGGCCCGGCGGCCAGCACGGTCCAGAACCCGAACAGCTGCGGCCGTCGGCCGCTGCGATCAGTGAGCGAGAACTCCTTGGTGCGAATGGTGTCGACCGTCGCGAAGCAAAGGCGGGATGGGCTCCAGCCGGCGAACTCGCCCTGTCCCTCGACCACGCTGCGGAGCGACACGTGCAGGTTGGTCGCGGCTGAGGCGGGGACGGCGCGCCACCCGGTCGGGAGACTCTGCAGCATCTCCGAGGCGGGATCGAGGAGCAGCTGCACGCAGAAGGCGGAGCGGAGGCCGCCGAGCTCCCACGTCGTGGCGTCCGATCCGTTGTCCTGCGCCTGCAGGGGACCAGCGGCCGCCAGGGCCGCCGCGAGGCTCAGGATGACGTTCGAACGCATGCGCGGCTCCGCGAGAGAGAGGGGCTCAGCCGGTCCGGGTTCGACGGACGGCGGCGGCGAGGTCGGCGTAGTGCTTCGGGTCGAGCGGGTTGAAGCGCATGTTGCGGTACCGCACCTTGCCGTCCGGGCCGATGACGTACACGACGCGGCGCATGTACCCGGAGCGATCGCTGGCCGCGTACCGGCGGGCCACCTCCTGCCGGGGATCACTGAGCAGCCGGAACGGCAGGTTGAGGCTGGCCGCGAAACGGGTGTGCGTCGCGAGCGAATCGGTGCTGATCCCCACCACTGTCACATCCGGCCCGAACAGCGAGTCGTACTGCTCCGCGAAGGTCCGCATCTCCGCGGTGCAGCTGCTGGTGAAGTCCCGCGGAAAGAAGGCCACCACGACGGTGCGCCCGCGGTCGAGGCTCAGGTCGTAGGGCTCGGCGGCCGGACCGATGCCGTCCTTGTTGGCCCACGGCAACCGGAACAGCGGCGCGCGCCGCCCGACGTCCGGGCCCGAGACCATGACCGCGGTGGGCGGGCCCAGCGAATCCTTGGATGGTGTCTGCGCCTGAAGCCGCGGGACGGTAACGACAGAGAGGACGATGGCCGCGGTGGCCGTTGCACGGATGGACATAGCAGGCGTTCCCGAAGGAGGTTGGTCACTCAGCGGTGACGGCCCGGAGCGCGGTCGCGAGGTCCTGGGTCGCGCCGGTGCCGGTGTACGCCACCGTTCCCTTTCGATCGATGATGACGATGTACGACGTCGTGGGTGCCTCGTAGGCTCGCGTGCTCACGCCGTCGGCATCGTACAGGGTTCGGAACGGCGGCTGCTCGGCCGCCACCCACTTGCGCACCCGCTCCGGGGTCTGATTGACCGTCACGTTGACCCCGAAGAACTCCACCCGGTCGCCGAACTGCTGCCGGGCGGCGCGCACCGTCGGCATCAGCGCCTTGCACACCTCGCACCAGGTGGCCCAGAACTCGAGCAGCACCGGTTTGGTTCCGATGTACCGCCCGAGGTCGACCGGCTGCCCGTCGAGGTCCTTCACGATTACCGCCGGCGCTTTCGTGCCGACCGCGAGGCCGGCGTCCTGCGCGGCCGCCGGCCGCGCGCCCGCCAACAGGCCGATCACGCCGGCCGTCATCAGCAACGATTTCACCATACACTCCCCATCTTGACCAGATAGTACTCCGCCATGCCGATCAGGATCAGTCCCCCGCCCCGCTTGATCCACACCATCCAGCGGCCCGGCCTGGGCAGCGCCGTCACCATGCCGCTCACGAGCCCCACACCCGCGAGCAACGCCGTGAGCCCGAGGGAAAACGCGAGCAGATACACCAGCCCGAGCACGGCGCTCCGCGTGGCCGCGACGAACGTCAGGACCGCGGCGAATGCGGGCGCACCACACGGTGCCGCCACCAGCCCGGAGGCCGCGCCCATCGTGAACGCGCCGCCCGGTGAGCGCCCGCCCAGTCGCGACGCCCAGCTCACGATGCCGCCGGGGAGCGTGAGCGGCGCCAGGTCGAGCATCACCAACCCGGCCACCAGGAGCAGGTTGGCCATGGCGAAGTAGGCCCATGGATTCGAGCTCACGGCGCCGAAGATGGAGCCGGTGAGTCCGGCCAGGAGACCGAGCAGCGCGTACACCAGCGCCAGTCCGCCCACGTAGGCCGCCGTGAGGGCGACGGTGCGCCCGCGTGACTGGCCCCCGGCCGCCGCGCCACCGAGCATGCCCGCGGTGATGGGGATCATCGGATAGATGCACGGCGTGAGGCTGGTGGCGACACCGGCGGCGAACAAGAGCGGGACCGCGACCAGCGGCCGATCGCGAAGGGCGACGTCGAGTCCCTCGGCAAGGAGCGATGCGGGCACGCTAGCGCGGCAGCGCGGCCTCCGCCACCCGGCCGGCCGGGGTGCGGGCGGGTGCGTATCGGCTCGCGACATAGTCCTCGAGGATCGCGAGAAACTCGGGGACGATGCCATCGCCCTTGAGCGTCACGACGAGGCGCCCGTCCACGAACACCGGCGCCTTGGGCTCCTCGAAGGTGCCGGGCAGCGAGATGCCGATGTTGGCGTGTTTGGACTCGCCCGGCCCGTTCACGACGCAGCCCATTACCGCCACCTTCATCTCTTCGACGCCCGGCCGCTCGACCCGCCACACCGGCATCTTCTCGCGCAGGTAATCCTGAATCTGCTGCGCCATCTCCTGGAAGAACGTGCTCGTGGTGCGGCCGCAGCCAGGGCAACTCGTGACCTGCGGCGTGAAGCTCCGGAGGCCGAGCGACTGCAGGACCTGCTGCGCGACCTGCACCTCCTCGGTGCGGTCCCCACCCGGAGCCGGCGTGAGCGACACCCGGATGGTGTCGCCGATGCCCTCCTGCAGCAGGATGCTGAGCCCGGCGGTGCTCGCGATGATGCCCTTGGCGCCCAAGCCGGCCTCGGTGAGGCCGAGGTGCAGCGGATAGTCGCAGCGGGCCGCCAGGCGTCGGTAGACGTCCACCAGGTCCTGTACGCCGGACACCTTGGCGCTGAGGATGATCCGGTCGTGCGGCATCCCGGCCGCCTCGGCGAGGGCGGCGCTCTGGAGCGCGCTCTCCACCATCGCGGCCATCGTCACGTCGCGCGCGTCCTCCGGATCCGACCGCCGCGCGTTGGCGTCCATCATCTCGGTGAGCAGGTTCTGATCGAGCGACCCCCAGTTGACCCCGATCCGCACGGGCTTGTCGTTCAGCAGCGCCACCTCGATGATGGCCCGGAAGTTCTCGTCGTGGCGCTTGCCGCCGACGTTGCCGGGATTGATGCGGTATTTGGCCAGCGCGCGGGCGCAGGCCGGATAGCGGGTGAGCAGCAGGTGGCCGTTGTAGTGGAAGTCCCCGATGATCGGGACGGTGACGCCGAGGCGATCGAGCCCCTCCACGATCGCGGGCACGGCCGCGGCCGATTCCTCGTTGTTGACCGTGACCCGCACCAGCTCGCTGCCAGCGCGGGCGAGGGCGGCCACCTGGTGCACCGTCGCGGCCACGTCGGCCGTGTCGGTGTTGGTCATCGACTGGACGACGATCGGGTGGCCGGCGCCGACGGGGACCCCGCCCACGCGGACGGTGACGGTCTGCCTGCGGGTGAGTGGCGGCATGGGCGGAATATAACGAAGCCTCCCCGCCGACCGTTCTTGCCCCGGTTCCGGGTCCGCACGAGATTCGTGCATGCCTTCGCCGACCCCGCCGGCGCCCCAGCGCGCTGCCATCACCGCCGTCGCCAGCTACGTGCCCGAGCGGCGGGTCACCAACGCCGACCTCGCGACCCGCCTCGACACCTCCGATGAATGGATCGTCACCCGCACCGGCATCCGGGAGCGACGGATCGGCGCGCCGGGTGAGACCACCTC
>DATEJD010000286.1:0-4567 GCA_035278325.1 Gemmatimonadales bacterium
ATCGGCCCGCGCCGTCTCGGCCGCGACCAGGCGGCTTCGCGTCTCCGCCGTCAGCAGGATGTCGCCCCGGGCTTCGACCTCGTCGCGCAGCTCGACCAGCGGAATGATCCGGGAGCCGTGCTCCTCGCTCCGGAGAAAGACCCGCTCACGGAAGATGTCCACCGCGATCACCTTCTCCGCGCCGCGCGCGGTCGTGATGGTCTTTCCCTCCTTGGGAAAACGCTTGCGGGCGGCCACATAGAACTCATGCTCGTACTTGAGGCAGCAGAGCAGGCGGCCGCAGCCGCCGGAGATCTGGGAGGGATTGAGCGAGAGGTGCTGGTCCTTGGCCAGGCCCAGGTTGACCGGCGAAAGCTCCTTGAGCCAGGACGAGCAGCAGTACTCCCGGCCGCAGCGCCCGACACCGGAGAGCCGCGCGGCTTCGTCGCGCACGCCGATCTGGCGCAGCTCGATGCGGGTGCGGAACAGGGAGGCCAGGTCGCGCACCAGGGCGCGGAAGTCCACCCGCTTTTCCGCCGTGAAGTAGATGGTGAGCTTGTTCCGGTCCCACTGCCACTCGGTATCGCTCACCTTCATGACCAGATCGTGGGACCGGACCCGCTCGATGACTTTCCGGCGGGCCTCGTCCTCCGAGCGCCGGTTCTCGTCGTGGACCCCGAGATCCTCACGGCTGGCGCGGCGGACCACCGGCTTGGGCGCCGACGTCTCCGCCGCCGCGGCCTCGCCCACAGCGCAGCCCGAGCAGCCCGAGGCGCACTTCTTCGCGGCCACGTCGCCCACCGCGGTGACCCGGCCGAAGTCGCGGCCGCGCTCCGCCTCCACCAGCACCGCCTCGCCCACTCTGAGGGGCGCGTCGGCGTCGGCCCACGTGAAGTAGGCCTTGCGCGTCCCCTTGAAGCGAACCTCGACGGTCTGGCTCATCCGGCCTCGGTGTAGGCGCCCATGGCCGCGTACTTCTCCGCGCGGCGGCGGACCAGCTTCTCCGGCCGCAACTTCCGGAGCTCGGTGACGTGCCGGATCAGCGCGTCGCGCAGCGCTTCACCGGTGGCATCGGGGTCGATGTGCGCGCCGCCCACCGGCTCGGGGACGATCTCGTCGATGATCTTGAGCCGGAGCAGGTCGTCGGCCGTGAGCTTGAGCGCCTCGGCGGCGCGCTCACGCTGGCTCGCGTCCTTCCACAGGATCGCGGCGCAGCCTTCGGGCGAGATGACCGAGTACACCGAGTTCTCCAGCATCAGGATCCGGTCGGCCACGCCCAGCGCGAGGGCGCCGCCCGAGCCACCCTCGCAGATGACCACGGCCACGGCCGGGGTGGCGAGCGCCGACATCTCGAGGATGTTCCGCGCCAGCGCCTCCGACTGGCCGCGCTCCTCGGCGCCGAGCCCGGGATACGCGCCGGGCGTGTCGATGAGCGTGATGACCGGGGCGTTGAACTTGGCCGCCAGCTTCATGAGGCGGAGCGCCTTCCGGTAGCCCTCGGGATGAGGCATGCCGAAGTTGCGCTTGAGATTCTCCTTGGTGTCGCGACCCTTCTGATGGCCGATCACCATCACCGACACGCCGGCCAACCGGGCCCACCCGCCCACGATGGCGGGGTCGTCCATGTACAGCCGGTCGCCGTGCATCTCGATGAAGTCGGTGAAGATGGTGCTGAGGTAGTCGAGCGTGTAGGGACGGCGGGGGTGGCGGGCGACCATGACGCGCTGGATGGGTGTGAGATTGCGGTAAATCTCCGCCCGGAGCGACTCCAGCTTCCCCTGGAGGCCCTCCAGCTCGCCGTCGATGTCGATCTGCCGTTCGGTGCCGATCCGCTTCAAGTCCTCGATCTGCCGCTCCAGCTCGAGCAGCGGCTTCTCGAACTCCAGCACGTAGGCCGAGGGCATCGGGGTCAACCTGCCTTGATGTAGTGGACGGAATCGGCGCCGAGGAGATCGCGCAGGGCCCGAACGAGGTCCTCCTCCGCCGCGACGCGGACGCGACGGGACCGGAGCCGCACCGACTCTCCATTCCCGTCGCTCCACTCAATATACAGGGGCGTGGGGCCCGGGTGCGCCGAACACAGCGCCGCCGCGGCGCGGAGCGCGTCGGGGCCGGGCGCGGTCGGCGAGCGCCACCGGAAGCTCAGCGCCACCGCACCCGAGCTCTTGAGCTCGTCGAGCGCGCGCGCGGCCTCGACGATGAACGGGGCGTGATCCTCGCCCCGGTCGCGGTCGCTGTAGCCGCCGGTAAGCAGGAGCGCCGCGTCCGGCAGAATGGTGCCGTTGAGCTTGGCCCAGGCATCGGGGAACACGATCGCTTCCGCGGTCCCATGGAAGTCCTCCAGCACGAGCCGGGCGTATTCCTTTCCGGTCTTCTTGGAGATCTGCCGCTTCACGCCGGTCACCACCGCCGCGACCGTCACCTGATGCTCGCTCCACTCGCCCAGGGTGGCGGTGGTTCGGGTGCCGAACAGCTCCACCTCGGAGCGGAACCGCTCCAGCGGATGACCCGAGATGAAGAAGCCGAGCACCTCCTTCTCCTTGACCAGCCGCTCGGCCTCGGTCCAGGCCGGCACCTCGGGCAGGCCGACCCTTCTCGGTCGGGGCGTGGTGCTCTCGCCGAACAGGCTGGCCTGGCCCGCCTCGCGCTCGGCCTGGAGCAACTGCGCCTCGGCGAGCACGCCGTCGAGCGCCTCGCACAGCTGGTGGCGGTGCCCGCCCAGTCCGTCACACGCGCCGGCCACGATCAGCGACTCGAGCACCCGCTTGTTGCAGAGACGAAGATCGATCCGCTCGACGAAGTCGGCCAGGGTGGTGAACGGCGCCTCCTGGCGGGCCGCGATGATGCTCTCGATGGCGCCCCAGCCGACGTTCCGGATGGCGCCCAGGCCGAACCGGATCCGCCGCTCACCCACTACGGTGAACTTGAAGCCGGACTCGTTCACGTCCGGCGGCAGCACCTCGAGGTCGAGCTCGCGCGCCTCGTTGATGTACTGCACCACCTTGTCGGTGTTGCCGATTTCCGAGGACAGCAGCGCCGCCATGAACTCGGCCGGGTAGTGCGCCTTGAGCCACGCGGTCTGGTACGAGAGCACCGAGTAGGCCACCGAGTGCGACTTGTTGAAGCCGTACCGGCCGAAGGTCTCGATCTGGGCCGCCAGATCGTCCACCAGCCGCCTCGGGTGCCCCAAGGCCATGGCGCGCTCGGTGAACTTGCCGAGCTCCTTCTTGATCAGCTCCGCGTCCTTCTTGCCCACCGCCTTCCGCAGCACGTCGGCTTCGGCCAGCGTAAACCCGGCCAGCACGTTCGCGATCCGCATCACCTGCTCCTGGTAGGTGATGACGCCGTAGGTGGGCTCCAGCACCTCCTGCAGCGACGGATGCGGATAGCTGACCTTTTCCAGCCCCAGCTTGCGGCGGATGAACACCGTGTGCATGCCGGCGTCGAGCGGGCCGGGCCGGAGCAGGGCGTTGGAGGCCACCAGGTCGTCGAACCGGTCGCACTTCATGGCGCGGAGCGTGTCCGTCGCGAGCGGCGACTCGAACTGGAAGACGCCCGCCGTCCGGCCCTGGCGCAGCAGCTCGTACACTTTGGGGTCGTCGAAGGGCAGGGCGTCCATGTCCACATCGATGCCGGTGCGGGCGGCGATCATGAGCCCCGCGTCGTGGATCACGGTGAGCGTCTTGAGGCCGAGCATGTCCATCTTGAGCATGCCGACCTTCTCGAGCGCGCCCATCTCGTACTGCGTGATGATCGACTCTTCGCCGTCGGCCGCGGCGCCGGCGCCCTTCGTGGGCGCGGTGCACACCGGCACGTACTCGGCCAGCGGACCCGGGGCGATGACCACGCCCGCCGCATGCACCGACATGTGCCGCGAGATGCCCTCGATCCGCGAGCTCAGGTCCAGGAGCCGGCGATACGCGGGATTGCCCTTCACCAGGTCGCGCAGCTCGTCGACCTTCTTCTCCGCCTCGGGAATCGACAGGCTGTAGGCCGGTCCCGACGGGATCAGCTTGGTGATCCGGTCGGCCTCGCCGGGGGGAATTCGGAGCACGCGGGCCACGTCCTTGACCGCGGCGCGGGCCTTCATCGTGCCGAAGGTGACGATCTGCCCCACGCTCTCGCGGCCGTAGCGCTGCCGCACGTACTCGATCACCTCGCCCCGGCGCTCGAAGCAGAAGTCCACGTCGATGTCCGGCATGGACACGCGCTCGGGATTGAGGAATCGCTCGAACAGGAGGTCGAACTTGAGCGGGCAGACGTTGGTGATGCCGAGCGCGTAGGCCACGATCGAGCCGGCGGCCGAGCCGCGGCCCGGCCCCACCGGAATGCCGCGCTCCCGCGCCGCGGCGATGAAGTCCTGCACGATGAGGAAGTAGCCGGCATAGCCCGCGGTGTTGATGACGCCGAGCTCGTAGTCGAGCCGCTGCTCGACCTCGGGCGGCAGCGGCGTGCCGTAGCGGCGCTCGGCGCCGCGTCGGGCCAGGTCGCCGAGCAGCACCTCGTCGGTGGCATAGCCCGCGGGGCGGGGGAAGCCGGGCAGGAAATAGCGCTTCTCGAAGTCGAACTCGCAGAGGTCGGCCACCCT
>DATEJD010000287.1:0-2469 GCA_035278325.1 Gemmatimonadales bacterium
TGATCTCGGTGACCTCGATGCGCCGGGGATCGCCGCTGTCCAGGCTCCGCATCAGGAACTCGCTGAACCCGATCACGCCGGTCATCATGTTGTTGACTTCGTGGGCCACGCCACCCGCCAGCCGTCCCGCCGCCTGCATCCGCTCGGCCCGGCGGAGCTGCTCCTCGACCCGCTTCCGCTCGGTCACGTCGCGGTAGATGCCGCGGAGCCGCGGTGGCCCGCCGTCGCTCGTGGTGCAGCTGATGTTGCCCTCGAGGGTGAGCGGCACGCCGGCGGTGGTGAGGAGGACCAGATCCACGTGTCCCAGCGTCTCGCCGGCCCTGGCGCGATCCACCACTTCCTGGTACCGATCGAGGCTCTCGGGGTGTAGGAGATCGGGGAAGCGGCGGGTGGCGAGGGCCTCGTCGGTGGAGCCCATGGCCTCGTGCCAGGCGGGGTTCACGTACAGGAAGCTGCCGTCGAGCGTGGTGGAGCACACCAGATCGCTGGCATTCTCGAACAGGTCGCGGTAGCGCGCCTCGCTCTCCCGGAGCGCCTGCTCGGCCAGCTTCCGCTCGCTCACGTCCCGCGCGTTGAGGCAGACGCCGATCACCCCGCCGTGCTCGTCCACCACCGGCGCGTGGGTGGTCTCGTACCACCGCTCGACGCCGTCCTGCTCACGAAGACAGCGCTCGGTGCTCCGAGCCTCGCCGGAGAGCGCCAGGTGAAACGCGTCCGCCGCGTCCGGGATGAAGTTGTGCACCCGGTCGCCCTCGCGCAGCCTTCGGCCGGTGATCCGGACGGACCACTCCTCAGCGGTGGGGTTCAGGGCCTGGATGATGCCGTCCCGGGCCACCAGGACGAATGCCTGGAGGCTGGTGTTGAAGATGGCGCGCAGGTTGGCCTCCGACCGCCGCAGCGCCTCTTCCGCGCGCGCCTTTTCCGACTTCGACTGGACCCGGGCCAGCGCGGCCTCGATGGCCGGACCAATGCGCGCCAGGTTGCTCTTGAGGAGGTAGTCGGTGGCGCCGGCCTTCATGCAGCCCACCGCCGTCTCCTCGTTCACCGAGCCGGTAACGATGAGGAACGGCACCGAGGGCACCCGCTCGCGCGCCAGGCCGAGGGCGGCCATGCCGTCGAAGCGTGGGAGGGTGTAGTCGGAGAGGATCAGGTCGGGCTGAAAATGGTCCAACGCGGCGAGGAAACCTTCGCGGGTGTCGACGCAGTGGGCCTTGAATGGGATGCTGGCCCGCGCGAGCTCGTATTCGACCAGCTCGGCGTCCATCGGGACATCTTCGAGGATCAGAATGCGCAGCGGTTCGGCCGGCATCGATGGGTCCGATAGCCCCGGGTTCCGCCCATGGTCCCGGGCGTCGGGCGCGCTCCGCGCTGACTGGGGGTGATCCACGGCACAACCTGTCCCCCTCCAGGGAGACAGGCTGTGACGGGGCTCACAGTCGTTGCCATTGCTATATAGTAAGGTCAGTAGTCCTATCCCGCACTCGCCCAGCCGTACCGGAGACTCCATGCCGAACGCACCGACGACCGCCAACGGTCGATCCGCGAAGCGCTCGTCCCCCAACCGTTCCACCGACCCCGATACTCTCGACCTCGAACAACTGCTCAGCGTACTGACGGCCGTCCGGAAGGGCGACTTTTCCGCCCGGATGTCGGTGGCCAAGACCGGCCTCGCGGGCAAGATCGCCGATACGCTGAACGAGATCGCCGAGCTCAATCAGGACATGGCCCGCGAGTTCGAGCGGGTCAGCCTGGCGGTGGGCAAGGAGGGGCGGATTACCCAGCGGGCCTCGCTTGCCGGCGCCGGCGGGTCGTGGGCCGCCTCGGTGAACTCGGTCAACACCCTGATCGGCGACCTGGTCCAGCCCACCAGCGAGGTGGCCCGCGTGATCGGGGCGGTGGCCAAGGGCGACCTCTCGCAGACCATGGCGCTCGACATCGAAGGCCGGCCGCTCATGGGCGAGTTCCTCCGCATCGGCAAGACGGTGAACTCGATGGTGGACCAGCTCAGCTCGTTCGCCTCCGAGGTCACCCGCGTGGCCCGCGAGGTGGGCACGGAGGGTAAGCTGGGCGGCCAGGCACGAGTGAAGGGCGTGGCCGGCACCTGGAAGGACCTGACCGACAACGTCAACTCGATGGCCGGCAACCTGACGGCGCAGGTGCGCAACATCGCCGAGGTGACCACGGCCGTCGCGCGAGGCGAGCTCAACAAGAAGATCACGGTGGACGTGAAGGGCGAGATTCTCGAGCTCAAGAACACGATCAACACGATGGTCGATCAGCTCAACTCCTTTGCATCCGAGGTGACCCGCGTGGCGCGCGAGGTGGGCACCGAAGGCAAGCTCGGCGGTCAGGCGCGCGTGGCCGGTGTAGGTGGCACCTGGAAGGACCTGACCGACAGCGTGAACTCCATGGCCGGGAACCTCACGGGCCAGGTCAGGAACATCGCCGACGTGACCACGGCTGTGGCGA
>DATEJD010000288.1:0-4732 GCA_035278325.1 Gemmatimonadales bacterium
GGGCGGGTCGTACGTCATGTTCGCGGGGACGCCGTACGCGCATCTGATGATCCACCAGGATCCGAAGATGCTCAAACCGTAGGGCGCTGGCGACGGGCGACCATTGGGGCGTGGCGGGCCAGGAGCAGGGCTAGGCTGACCCACCGCCTCGACTAAGGCGGTAGACCAGCTCCGCGCTGACCACGTCTTCGACCGCCACGCCCACCGACTTGAAGAGGGTGATCTCATCCAGCGACTGTCGCCCCGGCCGCGTGCCGGCGACCGCCTGGCCCAGCTCGGCGAACGGCTCGCCCGCGGCGATCACGTCGCCGGCCTCCCTGGTGGCCGCCGCGCGCGAGTCCACGTACAACCGCGCGCGGCGCACCAGGTCGTCGTCCAGCTCGCGCCAATCCGGCCGGCAGGCGCCGACCGCGTTCACGTGCGCACCCGGCGCCACCCACGCGCCGAGCAGCACGGGCGTCTGGGAAGAGGTCGCCACCACGATCACGTCGGCGCCGCGTGCCGCGGCTTCGGCGGTGTCGACGGCCTGCACCCCATGGCGCGCGGCGAACGCGGCGGCATTGCGCGGGCTCCAGACCCGGACCTCGCGAAACCGACGCACCAGGCTCAGCGCCTCCAGGTGGCTCGCCGCCTGGACGCCCGACCCCAGAATCGCCAGCACCGCCGCGTCGGGACGGGCCAGGAGGTCGGTCGCGACGGCGGACGCCGCCGCGGTGCGCATCTCGGTGATGAGGCGGCCATCCATGATCGCCATCGGCTCGCCGGTCTCGGGCCGGAACAGCACGATCAGCGCGTGGTGAGTGGGAACGTCCTGATTGACGGGGAAGAAGGTGACCAGCTTGGCGCCCAGGGCGCCGGCATACGCCGGCATGGCGGCGAAGAACCCGCGCGACTCCACCGGCAGCATGACCCGCACCGGCTGCTCCACCCGGCCCGCCGAGAGGTCGGCGAGGGCCCGCGCCATCGCGGGGACGAGATCCGCCATCCGGAGATGACGGCGGACCTCTGCCTCGTCGAGGAAGGGCAGCATCGGCCGCGTCAGATTCAGACGGCGGCGGGAATCGGGATCTGGTCCTTGTGCCGCGCCAGCCACTGGTCGTACGACTGCAGATCGGGCACCAGGCTCCGCGCGAACGCCATGTCGCGCGCGCCGCAGAAGTACTCGTTGAAGTCCCGCTTGAACTGGAACATGTTGCCGAGGTCGTCGGCCCCGGGGAACCCGAAACCGCGGTACACCTCGGGCGGCACGCTGGCGTATCCGATGTCCATCCCGAGCGCGCGCGACATGCCCTCCGCGAGCTGAGCACCGGTCAGGTGCTCGCCCGCCACGCCGACCGTACGCCCGATGAATTCCTTGCCGCGCTTGAAGATGGCGTAGGCGGCCTTGCCGATGTCCTCCGCGGCCATGGCCGGGAGCTTCTTGTCGTCCATCGGGAACACCAGCGCGAGCTTGCCGTCGGGCGTGCGCTGCGGTCCGGAGCCGAAGTAGATGAAGTTGTCCCAGTAGAACGCGGTGAGCAGAAAGGTCGTAGGCACCCCTTCGCGGCGGAACAGGTCGTCGGCTTCGCCCTTGGCATCGAAGTGGGGAACCTTGTACTTGCCCTGGAGCGTCGGCATCCGGTCGTCGCTGAGCGGCACCCATCGGCGGGTGTCTTCCAGGGTGGACCACACCACGTGCTTGAGGCCGGCGGCCTTGGCGGCCCTGGCCATGTTGGCGGCCTGGGCCAGCTCCTTCTCGGGCGAGAAGTGCTCCCAGAAGTTGGTGAGACAGAACGCGCCGTACGCCCCGGCGAACGCGCGCTCCAGGCTCTTCTCGTCGTCGAGGTTGGCGGCGACGACTTCGACGCCCATCGCCGCGAGCTCCTTGCCCTTGTCCGAGTCGGGATTCCGGGTGAGCGCGCGGACCTTGAACCCGCCGTTCGGGTCGGCGAGGATGGCGCGAACCAGGCCGCTCCCCTGCGCGCCCGTGGCGCCGACGACCGCGATGATCTTCTGCTGCTCCGGCATGACGTGCTCCTGTCGGGTGATGGTTGGCTCAGTCCGACTCGGCCGGCACCAGCGCATCGCACAGGCGCACGAGCTCGCGGAGCTCGCGCTCGCCGAGGGCGCGGGTGATGGCGGCCTGCGTCGCGTGGACGTCGGGGTCGATGCGCGCCAGCAGCGCGAGCCCCGCGTCGGTGATGGTGGCAACGGATTCACGCCGGTCCGCCGGATTCCGCCGGCGGCGCACCAGCCCCTGCCGCACCAGCCGGTCCAGCATGCGGGTGACGTCCGGCGCGCGGTGGATCATGCGGCGGGCGACCTCGTTGCGCGGGTGCCCGGCCGGGTGCACGCCGCGCAGGATCCGGAGGACGTTGTACTGGTCTGCCGTGATCCCATGCCGCTCCCACACCGGCGCGACCGCCTGATAGAAGTGCTCGGCGACGACCAGAAGGCTCACCACCGCCTCATCGGCGAGGCTCGGGAAGCGACGCTGCTGGAGGCGCTCGCGGATCGGCATGGGGGACAATATGTGTTGGCAACACGGATTGTCAAGAGGTGACGAGGAGTCACCCTGAACGAAGTGAAGGGGGCATGACCCGACGCATGCCCCCTTCGCTTCGCTCAGGGTGACTCCCGACCCGCCTCACCGCTCCCCGCTCACCGCCCTCCTCATCTGCCCGAACCGCTTCCGATACTGCGACGGCGTCAGGTGCACGTGCCGCCGGAACAGCCGGCGGAAGAACGCGGCGTCCTCGTAGCCCACCTCGAAGGCCACCGTCTCCGCCGGCCGGTCGTCCCGCTCGAGCAGCTCCTTGGCCGCCTCGAGGCGAAGCATGTGCACGTACTCCAGCGGCGACATGCCGGTCGCGACGCGGAATCGGCGCTTGAAGGAGCGCTCCGCGATGCCGCTCAGCCGAATCATCGCCGCGACCGGTGTGGGCTCGCGGAAGTGCTCGGCGATCCAACCCTGACACCGCGCGATGATGGCGTCATCGACCTGGCGGGTGCGCGCGAGCCGCGCGAACGGCTGCTGCCCGGTGCGGTGCCAGTCGATCAGGTTGAAGCGCGCCACCTGCATCGCGGTGTCCACGCCGGCGAACCGCCCGATGAGATAGAGCGCCAGATCCTGCCACGAGGTGCCGCCGCCGGCCATGACCAGCCGTTGCCCCTCGCCCGAGAGGACCAGGGCACGCTCGGGGTGGACCCGCACCTTGGGATAGTTCTGCTGCAGTACGGAGCAGTAGGCCCAGTGGGTCGTGGCATCCTGGCCGTCGAGCAGGCCGGCTTCGGCCAGCAGCACCGCGCCCGAGCACGCGCTCGCCACCAGCGCGCCCGATCGATACCGCGCGCGGATCCAGTCGATCTCCGCCGCGAAACGGTCGCCCAGATCGTCGCCGGGCGGCACGGCGAGCTCGGGGACGCACACGATGTCGACCGGTTCAGCCAGCGCCAGCGCCGCATGGGGCGAGATGGTCACGCCGTTCGCCGCCTCGAACGCGCCGTCCCGTGCCGACACGACCACCGGCCGCATCAGCTCGGGGCCCGCCTCGCCCGAGACGACGAAGCCCCAGTCCCGTCCCGCCGACGCGAACAGGTCATACATCCCGTAGACGACCGACGCGGTGGTCTCCGGAAAGGCGAGAATCGCCACGGCGGTAGGGTGCCCGTGCGGCATGGCCGGTTTGCCCCGTTTCGTGCCGGAATGGCTTTGGTGGTCCGATGGAACGAACACTAGCTTAGCGCCGTAGTTCACCGGAAACCCTACGGAGAGCCGAGCGATGAGCAAGTATCGGAAACACCTGCCGCAGCTGGGTGACGACCTGTTCCTGACGGACGGCGGGCTCGAGACCACCCTGATCTTCCACGAGGGAGTGTCGCTGCCCTGCTTTGCGGCCTTCGACCTGCTGCGGGACGAGCCCGGCACCGAGGTGCTGCGCCGCTACTTCGAGCGCTATGCGCGGATTGCCCGGGAGCAGGAGCGGGGGCTGGTGCTGGAGACGCCGACCTGGCGCGCCAACCCCGACTGGGCGGCCAGGTTGGGCTACGACGCGGCGGCCCTGGCCGACGCGAACCGCCGCTCGGTGGGCCTTCTGCTCGAGATCCGGGACGCCTTCGAGAGCCGGCGGACGCCGATCGTCATCAGCGGCAATCTGGGTCCCCGGGGCGATGGGTACGTGCCAGGCGCGCTCATGAGCGCGGACCAGGCGCATGCCTACCACGCGCCGCAGGTAGAGCTGTTCGCCGAGACCGACGCCGACCTGGTGGCGGCGTTCACGATGAACTACCCGGAGGAAGCCATCGGCATCGCGCGGGCGGCCAAGGATGCCGGGATGCCCGTGGCCATCTCGTTCACCACCGAGACCGACGGGCGGCTGCCGTCGGGCCTCCCCCTGGCGGACGCGATCACGTACACGGACGACGAGACCGCCGGGCACCCGGCGTACTACATGATCAACTGCGTGCACCCCACGCATCTGGCGGGCGCGCTGGCGGAGTCGGGTGGGTGGCAGGAGCGGGTCCGGGGTCTCCGGGCGAACGCCTCCCGGCGGAGCCACGCCGAGCTCGACGCCAGCCCGGATCTCGACGCGGGCGATCCCGATCAGCTGGCCCTCGAGTACCGCGATCTCCGCTCGGCGTTCCGGCGGCTGGCGGTGGTGGGAGGGTGCTGCGGCACCGACCACCGGCACGTCGAGGCGATCGGTCGCGCCATGCCCGCGCTGGCGGGGGTCTAGCCGGCACGCAGGCGCAG
>DATEJD010000289.1:0-9337 GCA_035278325.1 Gemmatimonadales bacterium
CCACTCCCGCGGCGCCGCAGCCGCCACCCGACCCCTCGCCGCGGATCCGCGCACTGTTCGCCGACTATGCCGCTGCGATCGAGACGCGGAGCGTGGCCGCGGTGCGCCAGGCGTACCCAGGGCTCACCGAGAAGCAGGCCAGCGACTGGGCCCAGTTCTTCAAGGCGGTGAACGACATCAAGGTGGCGCTGCAGGTGACCCGGCTGGACGTGCGGGGCGACGTGGGAGAGGTCGAGCTCTCCGGGGTCTACGTGTTCACCGATCCAGGCACTCGGCGGCCGCGTGAGGACAGTGTGAGCCTGCAGTCGACGGTGAGGCGGGATGGGCGGGGTGGGTGGCACATCGAGGCTGTGAGATAAGCTGGGAGGGAAGCGGAGCTCTCACTGGGCCGGGATCGGCGTCAGGCCCGCTATTGCACCCAGGAGTGCTTCGGGGGCGAACGGCTTTCCGAGGAAAGGACCGGTGTATTCCCGCGTCGGCCCGCCTTGGCCCGAGATCAGGAGGAACCGGGTCTGGGGCCACCGATCGGCCATTGTTGCCGCCAGCGCCTCGCCGGTCATGCCCGGCATGGCGTTGTCGCTCACCACGAGCTGCACGTTGCCTCTCATTTCGGCCAGCAGCATGATCGCCGCCTCGCCGCTGTGCACCTCGAGGGCGTGAAAGCCCACCTCGATGAGGATGCGAGCCGTCAAGCGGCACACCGCGGGCTCGTCGTCCACTACCAGCACGACCGGCTCGTTCATCCCCGCAGCCTGAGTAGACACTACCGGCTCTGTCTCCTGGAGAAGTCATATTTCCCGACCCAGGGGACTCGCGCGCAAGGGGCGGAACGGCCTATGTCGTCAGAGACGGTTCTCGGGAGTGCCCCGGGTGGACTTGGCGAGGCCCGCGACCCCGACAGCCGCGTTGCGCCCCGGCTCCCTGACGTGCAGCCGAGGGTCAGTAGGCCGCGGCGTTCTTCCCCCGCTCAGAACGCGTACTCCGCCCCCAGCGTCCACAGCACATCCGGCCTGAGCGCCCCGCGATTGAGCGGAAACAGGGCGTTGGCCAGGAAGGTGACGCGCTGCGGCAGGCTGAGCTTGGTACCGAGCGAGGCGTTGATGATGTCGTCGCGGCGCTCGGGGATGTCGGTCGCGTCGATCGTGCGGCGGAAAGGCGCCTCGAGCGTCACGTCGGTCGGCACGGTCAGGTGGCTGGTGCCGACCTGGAACTCGGTGATGAGGTCGCCGGCGAAGGTGGCCCAGGGCGCCAGGAGCTGATCGAACCCGGCCGTGAGCAGGAACGAATCGTTATCGAGCGTGCGGCCACGGAACTGGTAGCCCACGTTCACGTGCGGCGAGAACTCGCCCAGGCGGGCCGAGACGATGCCAAGCCCGCGGAGCTGCACCGCGCCGGAGCCGCGCAGGTCCTCCTCGCTCCCGGTGGGAAAGCGCCCCTCGCCCAGCACGGCCAGCGACACCGGCGTCCCCTCCCGCAGGTTCACCTTGACCCGCGCCGAGACGTCGCCCAGGCCCGAGGCGGATCCCTCGGAGAAGCGCGAGGCCGTGAACACCGGGTTCTCCTCGGTGCCGGAGAAGAAGTGGGGCGGCGGCCCACTGTTTCCGAACGGGATGATCTCCGCGTTGCTGGTGCCGCGAAGCTCGGTGCTCACGAACGGCACGACCACGCCGAAGTCGATCCGGTTGCTCACCCCGTAGGTCAGCTGCAGCGCGGTCACGTTCACATTCACGTCGAGATCGAGGCGGAAATCGATGGTCTCGTTCTCGAAGGTGGGCACGCCATAGATGGAGCAGTCGGCGCTGAAGATGGCGTCGCAGCCGGGGAAGTCCACGTTGGCGTGGGCAAAGGTGAATCTGACATCGTCGAGCGGCACGCCCCGCAGCGTCTTGTACTGGAGCCCGCTCCGGGCCAACCCGACGAACAGGCGCCCGCGCCCGAGGGTCTGCGCCCGCTCGGCGTAGATGGGTCCGGCCGAGATGGAGGTGGCGACGGGAGTGGCGCCTTCGAACCGGAAGGTCTGGCCGCCGCTCGAGGCGCTGAACGGAATGTTGGTGATGTTGGTGCTGATCGAGTTGGTGAGGAACGAGATGATGGTGGCGTTCCCTGCCACGGCCGACGGCACGAAATGCATGCCGTGGACCTGGATCTGCGGATTGTCGGCGGCCGCGGAGCCGCCGAGGACCAGGACGTCCTCGCCGGTGCCGAAGATGAACAGGTCGCGAAGGCGCCCCTCGAGGCCCTGGGCTCGGAGCGGGGTCGCGATGGCAGTGGCGAGCAGGAACCATGCGAAGCAGGCGCGCACGGGCTCTCCCTGTGCGGAATGTGACTTCAAAGTGGGGGCCGGCTGTTGGACTGACAAGCGCCGCCAGCGCAGAGCTTCGGACGCAGCGTAAAGCCCATCAGTGACCGGTGCGCTCTCCCCGTACCATATCGACGGCGTGCTCCACGATGTCGTTCAGCACCGCCAATCCGTCGCGCACGCCGCCGGAGCTGCCCGGCAGGTTGATGATCAGCGTCTTTCCCCGAACGCCCGCGGTACCGCGCGAGAGCGCCGCGCGGGGGAACCGCGGGTACACCGCCATGCGGAGCGCCTCGGCAATGCCGGGCGCCTCCTTGTCGAGCACGGCGCGGGTTGCCTCGGGGGTGACGTCTCGCGCGGTGAGACCGGTGCCCCCGGTGGTGAGGATCAGGTCGGCCGCGTCGTCATCCGCCCACTCGGTGAGCAGGGCGGCGATGCGAACGGTCTCGTCGGGCACCAGCTCCCGGGCGGCCACGGTGTAGCCGCGTTCGTGGGCCCAGGCGACGATGGCGTCGCCCGAGGTGTCGGCGCGCTCGCCCCGATGGCCGGCGTCGGATATGGTGAGGATGGCGAGGCGCACGGCGGGGAAGACGGTCAGACGGTCAGACGGTCAGACGGTCGGGAGTCACCCTGAACGCAGTGAAGGGGGCATGAGCCAACGCCTGCCCCCTTCGCTTCGCTCAGGGTGACTCCCGACCGTCCGTCCGACCGTCATTTCTTCACACTTCCCTTGGTCCAGAACGGCAGCTTCACCACCTCCGCCTGCAGGCGCTCGCCGCGGCACTCGATCTCGAACCGGGTGCACGGCTTGGCCGCGTCGGCCGGGAGGTAGGTGGTGCCGATGCCCGCGCCGAGGGAGGGGCTCAGGGTGCCGCTCCGGACGACGTCGACCTCTCGGCCGTTGTAAAACACCGGATAGCCGCGGCGGGGAAAGCCGCGGCCGTCGAGCCTGAAGCCGACCAGGCGACGGGTAACGCCGCGCTGCTTCTGGGCCCGGAGCGCCTCCATGCCCACGAACGGCGCGCCCTTGTCGAGCTTCACGATCCAGCCGAGGTTGGCCTCGAGGGGGGTGATGGTATCGTCGATCTCGTTGCCGTAGAGGGCATAGCCCATCTCGAGGCGGAGCGAGTCGCGGGCGCCCAAGCCGATCGGTTTGGCGCCCGCGCCCACGATCGCGTCCCAGAGCGCGCCGGTGTCGCGATCGCGGCAATAGAGCTCGAAGCCGTCTTCGCCGGTGTAGCCGGTGCGGGAGATGAAGCACTGGGCATCGGCCACGCGGCCGACCGCGAAGTGATAGTAGCCGATCTGCGAGAGCGGAGTGCCGGTGAGCGGCCGCAAGGTCTCCTCGGCGCGCGGGCCCTGCACCGCCAGCAGACCGACCTCGCTGGAGATGTCTTTCAGGCGGACGTTGATCCCGCCCTTGTGCTCCACGATGTGCTCCCACGCCTTGGCCGTGTTCGCGGCGTTGACCACGATCATGAGCTTGTCGTCGAAGCGATAGACGGTGCAATCGTCCACGAAGGTGCCCTCGGGCGTGAGCAGGGCGGAGTACTGGACCCCGCCCGCCTCGAGCCGGGACACGTCGTTGCTGGTGATCCGGTTGACGAACGCGTTGCGGTCGGGGCCGGTGATCTCGAACTCGCCCATGTGGGAGACGTCGAAGATCCCGACGCCGGTCCGCACCGCGTGATGCTCGGCGAGGATGCCGGTGGGATATTGCACCGGCATCTCCCACCCGGCGAAGGGCACCATCTTGGCGCCCAGAGCCTTGTGGCGGTCGTACAGCGCGGTACGGCGGAGCTCTGCTGCTGCGGTCACGCGAAATCTCCCATGAGGGTCGCCATCAGCGCCTTCTGGATGTGGAGGCGATTCTCGGCCTCGTCCCATACCCGCGACTGCGGGCCTTCGAAAACCTCCTCGGAGACCTCCTCGCCGCGGTGCGCCGGCAGGCAGTGGAGAAAGATGGCCCCGGGGTCGGCCAGGCGCATCAGGGCCTGGTCCACCAGGTAACCTTTGAACGCCTTGGCGCGCACGTCCTGCTCCTGCTCCTGTCCCATCGAGGCCCACACGTCGGTGGTAACCACGTGCGCGCCGCGGGCGGCTTCGCGCGGGTCGGCGGTGACCAGGATCTTCGCGTTGCCCTGGTTGCGCGCCAGGACCTCGGCGTTGGGCCGGTAGCCGTCGGGACAGGCGAGCCGGAGCTCGAAGCCGAGCGTGCCGGCGGCGTTGATCCAGCTGTTGGCCATATTGTTGCCATCGCCGATCCAGGCGACGGTCTTCCCCTGCCATCCGCCGAGGCTCTCGCGCACGGTCATCAGGTCGGCCAGCACCTGGCAGGGGTGGAGCAGGTCGGTGAGCCCGTTGATGACCGGGATCGAGGCGTACTTCGCCAGCTCCTCCGCGTCGGCGTGATCGTAGGTGCGGATCATGAGCCCGTCGAGATAGCGCGAGAGCACCCGGGCGGTGTCGCGGATGGGCTCACCGCGGCCGAGCTGGATGTCGCGGGAGGAGAGGAAGAGCGCATGCCCGCCGAGCTGGTAGGCGCCAACCTCGAACGACACCCGGGTGCGGGTGGAGCTCTTGGCGAAGATCATCCCGAGGGTCTTGCCCGCGAGCGGCTTCTCCTCGTAGTCGCCGCATTTCATGCGGGCGGCGAGGTCGAACAGGTCGAACAGCTCGGAGCGGGTGAAGTCGGGGATCGCGAGAAAATCGCGCTTGTGCATGGCTCGCCGGGCAGGGGTGGGAACGGCGGACGGCGGGATACTAGTCGAAGCTGGCATCAGGCGCCAGCGCAGTGCCGGATCGCGCTGACCTGCGGGGCATGGGACCCACCCATGCCCCTTGCACGCAGGCTTTCCGGGGCCACTCCGGCGTGAGCGGCGCCTACTGCCAGGGCCGGGGCGGGGGCTGCGGCGGCTCGGCCCGGTCCTCGAAGCGGGGATCTATTCCTGTGGTGGGCAGCATCGGGCCTCCAGATCTCGGACTTTGTCCCTCAGGGCGAGCACCTCGTCCTGCATCATCAGACTCCAGTCGGTCATGTCGTTGATCCACTTCGCCAGCTCGTTCATATCTCCCTTCTGCTTGCCCCCGGTCGTCTCATACCCGGGATTCTCCACCCACTTCTCTTCCTTGGGATGATTGGGGTGCTGCTTCTTCACCCAGCGCTTCGGCTGCTGCGCGGGCGCGGTCGGGCCGGTCGGGGCCGGCGGATTCATCACCCTGGGTGTCATGAAGGCTCCTCTCTTGGGCTGATGGTGGTACTCGGTGGCGCCGAAGAACGCAGGAGACGCAGACGGGTGACCAGTCGATCGACCTGGCGATAGTCGCCCAGCTCCTGCGCCGCCCGGATTCGGAGCTCGAGACTGGCGGGCAAGTACATGAGGTACGCGATCGGTGCGGGTGAATCGAAGCCCTGAGCCACATCGTAGGCGGCCGCCGGCTTTCCACGGGCCATCAACACCTGGGCCAGCAGCAACCGCTCGCCACCGAGTGACTCCCAGGGCTCCCAGGTGAGATCCTGGTGTGACGGAGCAGTGGGAACCAGAGCCTGGAGCCGCCGGAGCGCCGCGGCGGTATCGCCCAAGGCCAGGGTGGCGCGGGCCGCCAGACTTCCCGCGAGCAGGGAGTCTCTGCGAGCGTTCTCTCCCGACGTCCGGCGCAGTACGGTCTCCGCCATCCGCATCGCAGCGGACCCGTCGCCCTGGTGCGCCAGCCAACTTCCCATGAACCACAGGTCCAGGTTGGCGGGCGCGGTCGAGTCCGCTCGGTAGGCCTGCATCTCGCGACCAACGAAGCTTTCGGCATCCGCGCCGAAACCCGTCCCGGCCAGGGCTGCCAGGACCTGGAGCTGGCCGCGGATGGACCGAGTGAACAGGGTATCGCGCGAGAGCAGCTCGCGTAGCTCGTCTTCCCGGCCCTGGGCCAGCAGGACCCCATGGAGCGCCACCAGGGCCCCGAAGCGGTAGCTGTCGTCGGCAGCCAGAAGCGACTCAAAGGCGTCCCGGGCGCACGCGGGCTGGCGCAGGCCTCCAAGGGCCAGCGTTTGGGCCGCCATGAAAACACGCGCGGGCAGGCGTTTGGCGGTCGAGTCCCACGCCTGCCGCGAAAGGCCGTGCGCGACGCAGCGGAGCCCCAGCTGCAGACTGCCGGCCAGGTCCGAGTCGGGGTCGGCTCGGCGATACTGCTCCAGCAGGCGGCCGGCCTCCACGCGGTCGCCCCTCCGAATGGCGAATTCGATCAGATGGAACAGGACCGGGGCGAAGGTCGGGTCGCGCGCTCGCGCCTCCTGGTAGGCCGCCTCCGCCAGCGAGTCGAGCGGCGCCGCGTTGGGGAGCAGGTGGTTGTAGGTCTCCCCGAGGTACATCCACGGCTCCGCGCCGGCGCCGGGCACCGCCGCCGCCTCACGGAAGCGGACCATGGCAGTGTCGGCTTTCCCGGTGAGCCACGCCTCCATGCCCCGAGCCAGCACACGCTGCCGCCCGGGCAATTGTGCGCGTGGGTCGAGTGCCACGGACACCATCGTCCTGGCCTCGGGCTCCTGATGCAGCCAGCTCGCGGCCTCCGCGCCCCGGATAGCCGCCAGGCCGAAGCCGGAGTCGGCCGCCACCGCTCGCCGGAAGTGCGTCAAGGCCTCCTCATTGGCGGCTCGGCGGTAGGCTCGCTCGCCCAGGAAGTACTCGGAAACCGCCGCGGGAGTGCGGCCGGTGAGGGACGGCAGATCCGTGGCGCCGGTGGGAATCAGCACCGGCAGCAGCTCAAGCACGCCGCGAACGCCGATGGACCAGCCCGGGATGCCCGGCGCGAAGCTCAGCGCTCGGTGGGTGACGGTGCCGCTGCGCACATCGTGCAGATCGAGCAGGAGTCGCAGCGAGTCGGCATCGAGGATCCGCGCGTCGAGAAAGAACGCCGCACGTTGGGCGCGCGCCAGGCGAACGGGGTCGGCCTGGGCGGTAACACCGCGGCCTCCCACGTCCACACCCGTGAGCGAGGCGCTGCTGTTGAGCGCCGCGAGCATGGCGAGGGTGGCGTCCTCGCCGGTGCCGGCGGGTACCGAGGAATCGGGCGTTCGAACGGGCAAGACCAGCACCCGCGCGGGATCGAGGACGACGCGGCTCCGGCCGAGAAAGGCGGTCGCGGCCAGCGCGGCGACGCCCAGTCCGGCAGCGGCGGCGATGAACCAGCGATGACGGCCCGTGCGCAGCGCCGAGCGGCTCCGCGCCGACATCGGACCGCTGAGCGCGGCGGTGAAGTCGGCGCCGGTCTGGAATCGCTGGTCCGGATCGCAGGCGAGCGCGGTCTCCACGGCGCCCTGGATGTGGGGTGAAAGGCTCGGACGCACCACTCGGAGCGGGGGCGGCCTGCCCTGGATATGCAGCGCGGCCATGGCCTGCACCGTGGCCGCCTGGTAGGGCGGATGACCCGCCAGCATCTCGTAGACGACGCAGCCGAGGCTGTAGATATCCGCCCGGCCGTCGATGTGCCCGTCGGCGACGATCTGCTCGGGACTCATGTAGGCCGGCGTGCCCAGGACGAGGCCGGCGGAGGAGAGCTCGGGGACCACCGATGAGGTGAGCGCCCGGGCGATGCCGAAGTCGGCCACGACGGCGTGGCCGGCCTCGATCAGGATGTTGCCCGGCTTGATGTCGCGGTGGACGATGCCCTGCTCATGCGCGTAGTCGAGTGCCCCCGCGACCTGTCCGGCGATGCGGAGCGCGTCATCCTCGGGCAGCTGACCGTCCCGGCGGAGTCGCTCCCGGAGCGACTCGCCCGCGACGAACGGCATGACGTAGAAGAGGAGGCCGTCGGCCTCGCCCGAATCGTGGAGCGGTATGATGTGGGGGTGGGTGAGCCGCGCTGCGATCTCGATCTCGCGGAGGAACCGCTCGGGGCCGAGCGTGGCGGCCAGCTCGGGCCGGAGGACCTTGACCGCGACCGCGCGGTTGTGCCGAAGGTCGTGCCCCAGGTGAACCGTGGCCATGCCCCCGCGTCCGAGCTCGCGCTCGAGGACATAGCGATCAGCCAGTACTCGCCCGGCTCGCTGCGCCACTTCCGACATGGGGTCCTTCTGCCGACCGGAAGGCTAACATACGGCCCGGTTTGCGACACGGCCAGAGGCTCGGACGGCCTACGGCGTGGGCGGCCGGCACATGACCGACGATGTCGAACCCGGGCGATCGGACGGCAGCGAACGACCTAGAAAGCGGCGGAGCTAGAGGATGTACCGCCGCAGATCGTCGTCGTTCACGATCTTGGCCAGCCGTTCCCGCACCGCGGCCGCGTCATACCGGATCTTCTTCTCGGGCCAGTCGGGGAGCTCGAAGAGGACCTCTTCCATCAGCGCGGACATGACGGTATGGAGCCGGCGGGCGCCGATGTTCTCCATCCGGTCGTTGGCCATGAAGGCCACCCGGGCCACCTCGGCGATGCCATCGGCGGTGAACTCGAGCTCGGCGCCCTCGGCGGCCACCAGCGCCTGGTACTGCTTGGTGAGGGCGTTCTCCGGCTCGGTCATGATCCGAATGAAGTCCTGCTCGGTGAGCGGCGAGAGCTCGACCCGGATGGGAAAGCGGCCCTGGAGCTCGGGGATCAGGTCGGACGGCTTCGAGACATGGAAGGCGCCGGCGGCGATGAACAGGATGTGGTCGCTCCGGACGTAGCCGTAGCGGGTCTGGATGGTGGAGCCCTCGACGATGGGCAGCAGGTCGCGCTGGACGCCCTCGCGGCTCACGTCGGGACCGCCGGCCTGGCCGCGCTCGCCCGCGATCTTGTCGATCTCGTCGATGAAGATGATGCCGTGGTTCTCGACCCGGTCCAGCGCCTCGTTCACCACGTCGTCCATGTCCACCAGCTTCTTGAGCTCCTCGTCCACCAGGACGCGCCGCGCCTCGGGCACCCGGACCGTGCGGCGCTTGGAACGCTTGGGGAGCATCTCCTGGAGCATCTCGGTGAAGTTGATGTCCGGCCCCTCCATCCCCTGGGGCGGCTGGATCAGCTCCATCATGGGGAAGCTCTGTGGCGTGACTTCGATCTCGACCTCGC
>DATEJD010000290.1:0-3360 GCA_035278325.1 Gemmatimonadales bacterium
CCCTAGTACACCCGCCCCCCCAGCGGCACGTCCCGCTCCACCGCCAGCAGCACCACCTTGCCTTGCTGGTCGGGCAGGCCGAGCACCAGTACTTCCGACAGGAAGCCGGCGATGTTCCGGCTCCCCAGGTTCACCGCCGCCACAACCAGCCGACCCACCAGCTCGTCCGCCGTGTAGAGCGCGCGCAGCTGGGCGCTCGACGTCTTCTCGCCCAGCGGCCCGAAGTCGATCCACAGCTTGTACGACGGCTTCCGCGCGCGCTCGTTGGGCTCCGCGCGCACCACACGCCCTACCCGGAGATCGAGCGCCTCGAACGCGTCGACCGGATTCACGCCACCAGCTCTCCTTTCATCACCCTGAGCTCGTCGCTATCGGAACCGGCACCCCGCCCGGCCCGACCGCCGGCAGCTCGAGGATGAACCGAGCGCCGGTCTCGCCGCCGGGGGCATGCGCCAGGGTGCCTCCGTAGCGCGCGAGGATGATGCGCGAGGCGGCCAGTCCCAGACCCTGCGACCCCTTGGCGGTCCACCCGCTCACGAACGGCTCGAACAGTCGAGGCGTGACCGAGGAGCTGACGCCGATGCCGTCATCGCTGATGGCGACCTGCACGACGGATCCGCGCACGCCTGACTCCACTGCGATCCGGCCGCTCGCCCGACCGCCCAGCGCCTGCAGCGAGTTGAGTATAAGGTTGAGCAGGACGAGCTCGAGATCGCGTGACAGCCCCCACACGGCGGGAAGGGGGTTGGCGGCCGGCCAGTCGATCTCTAGGAGGATAGACCGATGCCGACTGCCGTAGACCGACGCCACGAACTGCAGGCTCGCGAGGAGGCTGATCGGTCCGGGCGGCGCGGCATCTTCCCGGGCGAGCAGTCGATCCAGCAGACCGATCGAGCGAGTCGCTTGCGCCGTCGCGTTCCGCAGCGTCTCGGCCATGGGTCCTTCGGGCGGGACGCCATCGTCCAGTATCCCGCTGAGCAGGGTCAGCGCCTGAGCAGGGTTGCGGAGGTCGTGGATCAGCCACCGGGCGACTCGCCCACACACCGAGAACCGGTTGGCAGCGACGACCAGCTCGCGCCACTCGGCAGGCAGGGCGCCCGGCTCGCCGCCCGCGGTCAGTCGGCCCTGCCGAGCGCGCGTCGGACGGCGGCGGCGATCCGCTCGAGAACCTCGGGCTGCCGGTAATACCCGTCCGCCAGGCGCTGGCGGATCAGGGCGATGCGGTCGGCGGTCATCGGCTCGTCCGGGGCATCATCCGCAGGCGGGTCGCCGGAGGGAGTGCCGGTCATGCGTCCTCGTCAGCATGTGCCGTAGTATCGGTCGGTCGGCCGTCGGCCTTGCGTGAGCCTGACAGCCTGCCCGGCCCTGATTACCGTTCACTGGGTCTCGGCCCAATCCATTGTATCGGCGGGGCGCGCGTATGTTCTCGTGAACCCCCGCGTCTGTCAACTGCCGCCTACCGGAACCACGCCTCATGGCCATGATCTTGTGCGTGGACGACGAGCCCGCGATCGGCATGGTCGTCGAGCATGCGCTTCAGCGGCTGGGGCACCGCTGCCGCACGGTGGTGAGCGTCGAGG
The DNA here is from genome assembly GCA_035278325.1 of Gemmatimonadales bacterium. Lineage (GTDB taxonomy): Bacteria > Gemmatimonadota > Gemmatimonadetes > Gemmatimonadales > GWC2-71-9 > CAVVWJ01. The sequence continues at coordinate 1,581 of DATEJD010000290.1, forward strand.
AGGCGCTTCGCGCCGTCGCCCACTCCCCCTTCGACCTCATCCTCGCCGACTACCAGATGCCGGGGCAGACCGGACTCGACCTGGTCCGCCTCCTGGCCGCCGAGGGATACCGGATGCCCGTCATCATCATGACCGGGTATTCCAGCGTCGAGCACGCCGTGGTGTCGATCAAGAGCGGGGCCATCGACTATCTCACCAAGCCGGTCACGCCCGAGGCGCTCGAGATCGCGGTCACGCAGGCGCTGGAGGTCGTTCGTCTCCGGCGCCAGAACGAGAGCTTCCGTCGGGAGCTCCTCAAGATGCGTTCCTCGCGCGCGCTGATCGGCGAGAGCGAGCCGTGGCGCCGCCTGATGGAGACCGTGGACGCCGTAGCGCCGACGCGGGCGACGGTACTGCTCGAAGGCGAATCCGGCACCGGCAAGGAGCTCATCGCCCGGGCCCTCCACGACCGGAGCCCACGCGCCGATGATCCGTTCGTCTCGGTCAACTGTGCTGCCCTGCCGGAGGGGCTGGTGGAAAGCGCGCTCTTCGGCCACGAAAAGGGCGCCTTCACGGGGGCCACCGTTCGGACCGCCGGCGCCTTCGAGCGGGCGCACGGTGGGACGCTGCTGCTCGACGAGATCTCGGAGATGCGGCTCGACCTGCAGGCCAAGCTGCTGCGGGTCATCCAGGAACAGGAGTTCGAGCGGGTCGGCGGGGCCCAGATGGTCAAGGTGGACGTGCGGCTGGTGGCGACCACCAATCGCGATCTCAAGGCCGAGGTGGACCTGGGTCGCTTCCGTGCGGACCTCTACTATCGGCTGAACGTCGTTCGCATCCGCACTCCGGCCTTGCGCCAGCGCGTCGAGGATATTCCGCGTCTGGCCCAGTTCTTCGTGCATCGCTCGGCCGAGCACCTCGGGCTGGAGCCGCCGGTGCTTCCGCCTGAAAGCCTCGCGGTGCTGCAGGACTATCACTGGCCTGGAAATGTCCGGGAGCTGGCCAATGCCGTGGAGCGGGCCGTGGTGTTGGCCCGGGGCGGCGAGCTCCTCCCCTCCGCCTTTCAACATCTCGATGCGGCTCAGACGGAGCCGGCCGCGCCCGCACCCAAAGTGTCGCCAGCCCCGAACACCCTCGACGGGCCGTTCGACCTGGAGACCTTGGAGCGGGCGGCCATCCAGCGCGCACTGCAGGCGACCGGCGGTAACCGGGTGCGGGCGGCCAAGCTGCTCGGCATCAGCGAGCGCACCTTGAGAAACAAGCTCAAGATCCAGCACCCCCCTCAAGCCTCCTAAGGGCGGCCCCGAGACTTCAGAACCTGGCGCGACGGCCGATACTGGGAGAGAACCCATCGGAGTCGCGCATGTCGAGCCTCTCGTCCTCCCAGATCCTGTCAGTGGGCCCCGCGGCCAATCGGGCCGAGGTGCACGCCCTGCTTCAGCGCCAAGGCTATGAGATCCTGACGGTTGCCACGGCCGAGGACGCCGGCCCGATTCTGGCCCGGCGGAAGATCGCCTGTGTGCTGGTGGACGCGGCGGCCGCTGGCGCCCGCCTCACCTTCCTGGCCGACCTGCTTCGGACTGAGCCCTCCATCGCCGTCATCGTGCTCGCCGAGCAGCCGGATGTGGCGGGTGCCGTCGAGAGCCTCCGGCTCGGCGCCATGGACTACCTGCCCGCCGGCGCTCCGGCGGGTGACGTCCTGGTCTCCGCGCACCGGGCGATCGAGCGTGGGCAGGCACTCGAGCGGGAACGGGCGATGGTGCAGATCCTGGGGGAAGAGATCGGGACACTCGCCGCCAAG
>DATEJD010000291.1:0-9028 GCA_035278325.1 Gemmatimonadales bacterium
TGAGTCCGAGCTCGAGCGCCACATCGCCTGGGACCTGGGCGCCGAGCCGGTGGCGCGGCGGCTGTCGCACCTGACCGATGCGCCGCTCGTTCTCCAGCGCTATTCGCGGCTGGCCTACGACTGCAACCGTCCGCCCGACGCGGCGGACGCGATGCCGGAGATCAGCGAGACCACCGTCATCCCCGGCAACCGCGGCCTCTCGCCCGCCGACAAGCTGGCGCGCATCGGCGGGATCTACCGCCCGTTTCACGCCGCCGTCGCCGAGCTGCTCGATCGCCGGGCCGCGGCGGGGGTACGTTCGCTGGTCGTCTCGATCCACAGCTTCACGCCGGTGTACAAGGGCGAGCGGCGCGCCGTCGAGCTCGGTATCCTGTTCGACCGCGACCGCGGCCTGCCGGAGCGGCTCATGCCCTGCTTCGCCGCGGTGAACGCGCGCTACAACGAGCCCTACGGCCCGAAGGACGGCGTGCTGCACACGCTCAACCTCCACGCGGCGCCACGCGGGCTGGCGCACACGATGATCGAGATCCGCAACGATTTCCTCTCGGACGAGCGGGGCCAGGCCGGCTGGGCCGAGCGGCTGGCCGCGTCGTTCGCCCACTCAGCCGCGCACTAGCCAAGGAGAGCGACGATGGCCACCGGCATGTTGACGCTGGGCGATCTCAAGAAGGAAGTCGCCGCGGGCACCATCGATACGGTCATTGCCGCCATGGTGGACATGCAGGGCCGGCTCATCGGGAAGCGGTTCCACGCGCAGTACTTCGCCGATGGGGGCCACGAGGAGACTCACGGCTGCAACTACCTCCTCGGCGTGGACATCGAGATGGAGCCGGTGCCCGGCTACAAGGCCACCAGCTGGGAGCTGGGCTACGGCGACTTTGCGCTCAAGCCCGACATGGCGACGCTGCGCCGGGTTCCCTGGCTGCCGGGCACCGCGCTTGTGCTCTGCGACGTGCTCGACCATCACACCCACGAAGACGTGCCCCACTCCCCCCGCGCGATCCTCAAGAAGCAGCTCCGGCGGCTCGAGGCGATGAAGCTCAAGGCCTATGTGGCGTCGGAGCTCGAGTTCTTCCTGTTCGACGACAGCTACGAGGTCGCCAACCAGAAGGGCTACCGGAATCTCAAGACCAGCGGCTACTACATCGAGGACTACCACATCCTCCAGACCACCAAGGAAGAGACCGTGATGCGGGCCATCCGGAACGGCCTCAACGCGGCGGGCATTCCGGTGGAGAACTCCAAGGGCGAGTGGGGCCCGGGCCAGGAGGAGATCAACGTCCAGTACGCCGACGCGCTCGAGATGGCCGACCGGCACGCCATCATCAAGAACGGGTGCAAGGAGATCGCGCACGGCCTCGGCCGCGCGGTCACCTTCATGGCCAAGTGGGACTACGGCATGGCGGGAAGCTCGTGCCACGTGCACCAGTCGCTCTGGTCGGCGGACGGCAAGTCGTCGCTGTTCTATGACCGGAAGGGCCACCACGGAATGTCGGAGACGATGAAGCACTACCTGGCCGGCCAGCTGGCCCACGCGGGGGAGATCACCTACTTCCTGGCACCGTACATCAATTCCTATAAGCGCTTCATGGCCGGCACCTTCGCCCCTACCCGAGCGGTGTGGAGCTTCGACAACCGCACGGCGGGCTATCGGATCTGCGGCGCGGGAACCAGGAGCATCCGGGTGGAGTGCCGGGTGGGCGGGGCCGACTTGAATCCGTATCTGGCGTTCGCGGCGCTGCTCGCGGCGGGACTCGACGGCATCGACCGGAAGATGGCCCTCGAGCCCGCGTTCTCGGGCGACGCCTACGACGCATCGAAGAAGCTCCGCGAGGTCCCCAAGACGCTGCGCGAGGCGCGCGCGCTGCTCGACGGGTCGAAGTTCCTCCGGAGCGCCATGGGCGATGACGTGATCGACCACTACGTGCACACGGCGGACTGGGAGCAGTTCGAGTTCGACCGGCGGGTGACGGATCTGGAGCTCAGGCGGGGGTTCGAGCGGTATTGAGAAGTCATCCTGAGCCCTGGCTCAGGGTGACTCCTAGCGGACCCCGCTCACCTTTCGAAAGGCATCACCCATGGCTGAGAAGATCGTCTGCATCTCCCCCGTGGACGGCCGAGTCTACGCCAGCCGTCCCGTGGCGAGCAAAAAGCAGATTGCGACAACTTTTGCCGCCGCCCGAGCGGCGCAGGAGAAGTGGAAGCGGCTGCCGCTCGACGAGCGGGCGGCGTACTGTACGGCAGCCGTGGACGCGATGGTCGCGATGACGGACGCGATCGTGCCCGAGCTGGCCTGGCAGATGGGCCGGCCGATCCGCTACGGCGCCGGGGAGGTGCGCGGGTTCGAAGAGCGGGCCCGCTACATGATCTCTATCGCCGCCCAGGCGCTGGCCGACATCGATCCCGGCCCCAAGGAAGGGTTCGTCCGCTACATCCGGCGCGACCCACTCGGCGTGGTCTTCACGATCGCGCCGTGGAACTATCCCTACCTCACCGCCGTCAACTCGGTCATTCCGGCGCTGATGGCCGGCAACACGGTCGTGCTCAAGCACGCCGCCTCCACGCTTCTCGTCGCTGAGCGGTTCCAGCAGGCGTTCGATCGCGCGAAGCTGCCCGATGGCGTGTTCCAGCACCTGGTGCTGAGCCATCCTCAGGTGGGCGAGATCATCCGGGATCGCCTGGCCGACATGGTGTGCTTCACCGGGTCCGTCGCCGGTGGGAAGGCGATGGAGGAGGCGTCGGCCGGCCGGTTCATCAACGTGGGGCTCGAGCTCGGCGGGAAGGACCCGGCCTACGTGCGCCCCGACGCGAACATGGCGCACGCGGTCGAGAACCTGGTCGATGGCAGCTTCTTCAACTCCGGACAGAGCTGCTGCGCCATCGAGCGGATTTACGTGCACAAGAAAGTGTGGAACGAGTTCCTCGAGGGATTCGTCGACCTCACCCGGAAGTACGTCCTGGGGTCCCCGCTCGAGCAGGCTACCACGCTCGGCCCGATGGTGCGGCCCGAGGCGGCCACCTTCGTCCGCAAACAGATCGCCTCCGCCGTGCGCGCCGGCGCCAAGGCGCACATCGACCCCAAGTCGTTTCCGATGGACCGGTCGGGGACGCCCTACATGGCGCCCCAGGTGTTGACCAACGTGAGCCATAAGATGTCGGTCATGATGGACGAGAGCTTCGGACCGGTGATCGGCCTCATGAAGGTCGCGGACGACCAGGAGGCCATCGCGCTGATGAACGACTCGCCGTACGGACTCACCGCCGCCATCTGGACCGAGGATGTGGACGCCGCACAGGCGATCGGCCGGGAGATCGAGACCGGCACCGTGTTCATGAACCGCTGCGACTATCTCGATCCTGCGCTCACCTGGACCGGCGTCAAGGACACCGGCCGTGGCGCGACCCTGTCGAAGGTAGGCTACGAGGCTCTCACCCGGCCCAAGAGCTACCACCTGAGAACGAAGACATGACCATCCCGAACCGGAACCTGAACTACCCTACCGCCATCAAGTTCGGTGCCGGCCGCGTCCGGGAGCTGGCCGATCATTGCCGCGCCAGCGGGATCACCCGCCCGCTGTTCGTGACCGATCCCGGCCTGGCCGCCATGCCCATGGTGCGCGCCGTCGTCGGCGATCTCGAGCGCGCGGGCCTCGGCGTCGCCGTGTTCTCCGACGTGCGCCCCAATCCGGTCGAGGCCAACGTGCTCGCGGGGGTGAAGGCGTACAAGGCCGGCGCCCACGACGGCGTGGTGGCGTTCGGTGGTGGCTCCGGGCTGGACGTGGGGAAGCTGGTGGCGCTCATGCACGGCCAGAGCGTATCGGTGTTCGAGCTGGAGGACGTGGACGACTGGTGGACCCGCGCCGATGCATCGAAAATCGCGCCCATCGTCGCCGTGCCCACCACCGCCGGTACCGGCTCCGAGGTAGGACGCGCCGGCGTGGTCACTCATCCGGTCACCCACGAGAAGAAGATCATCTTCCACCCGGCAATCATGCCCAAGGTGGCCATCCTCGATCCCGAGCTCACCGTGGGCCTCCCGCCCAAGCTCACGGCGGCGACGGGCATGGACGCGATGGCCCATGTGCTCGAGGCCTACTGCGCGCCGTTCTACCACCCGCTCGCGGCGGGCGTGGCGCTCGAGGGACTCCGGCTCATCAAGGAGAATCTGGCGCGCGCGGTGAAGAAGGGGACCGATCTCGACGCCCGCGGCAACATGCTGATGGCTTCGACCATGGGCGCCACCGCGTTTCAGCGAGGGCTCGGCGCCATCCATGCCCTGTCACATCCGTTCGGCGGGCTGTATGATGCCCACCACGGCACGCTCAACGGCGTCATCATGCCGTACGTGGTAAAAGCGAACCGGCGGAAGATCGAGCGGGACATCGAGCGGGCGGCCGCCTACTTGGGTCTCCGCGGCGGCTTCGACGGATTTCTCCGCTGGATTCTGGCGCTCAGGAAGGAGATCGGGATCCCGCACACACTCGCCGAGCTCGGCATCGACACCAAGCGGCTCGACGAGATCGCGGCGATGGCGATCAAGGATCCCTCGGCGGGCGGAAATCCGATCGCGTTTACGGAGAAGCAGTATCGGACGCTGGCCAAGCGGTGCGTGACGGGAGAGTTGTGAGTCACCCTGAACGCAGTGAAGGGGGCATGAGCCGGCTCATGCCCCCTTCGCTTCGCTCAGGGTGACTCAGGTCCCGCTTACCGCTTCCTGCTCACCGCTTACCGCTCACCGCGTACGATCCGCTCTCCAGCTCCTCGATCGGCCCTGGCCGATGCGGTCGCCAGCCGAGCAGCTCCTGCGCGCGGCGGCTGGTCGCCTGCTGGTCGAGCACGAGGGCGTCGGCATAGGCGTCCCCCAACTCCTCGCGGGCCTCCTCGATCGGCCACTCGGAAGTATTCCCGCCCACACCCGCGCCGCGACTCGCCGCTGCCGCCAGCTCCTTCACGGGATGCGCGGGGCCGGAGGCGGCGAGCAGCAGCGTGCCGGCCGGCGCCCGCTCCAGCGCCAGGAGGTACAGATCGGCCAGGTCGTCCACGTGGACCATCGGCCAGCGATTCTCGCCGGTGCCCACGAAGCGGGCGGCACCCTCCTTACGAGCCGAGTCCCTGAACCCTGCCGGAATGCCGCCACCCCGCCCGTAGACGATGGCGGGCCGGATCACGATGCTCCGGACACCGCGCTTGGCGGCATCCAGCACGCGGTCCTCCACCCGCTTACGCCAGGCTACCAGCTCGACCGGCTCGGCTGGGGTCGTCTCGTCCACCACGATCCCACCGGTATCGCCGTTCACCCAGATGCCGCTGGTGTAGATGAACGGCTTGTTGCTGCCTGCGAGCGCGTCCAGGATGGCATCGACGGCCGGCGCGTCGACCTTAGGATCGTACGTCGTCGCCATGCTGATCACCGCGTTGGCCGATCGAGCCCCGGAGGCCACGGCCGCCGGGTTGGTGAAGTCGCCCCGGATCGGGGTGACGCCCGCGGCCTCGAGCCTGGCTGCGGCCTGATCACTCCGGGCCAGGCCGGACAGCTGGTGACCCGCGGCCCGCAGCCGCTCGGCGACGGCCGTGCCGATGTATCCGGTTGCGCCGGTCAAGAAGACTTTCATGATGCCCTCCAAGCAATCACGGGCCGCTGCCGACATAGCGCCGGGGCGGCCCTCATCGTTTGCGCTGCCACTGGACCTTCGCGAGCCGCACGCGTCCGCGGAGGTCGAACTCGATGCCTTCGTCCTCGAGCAGCTGCCGCTGCGTCAGCTCGGCGCCGGGGGAAGACCTGAGGCTCACGCCGCCGGCCGCGTTGATGACCCGGTGCCAGGGCACCGCGGTCGCCGAGGGCAGCGCGTGCAGCGCGTAGCCCACCTGGCGCGCGTGCCCCGGAAGTCCGGCGAGCTCGGCCACCTGCCCGTAGGTGGCGACCCGCCCCCGGGGAATGCGGCGAATGACGGCGTAGATCCGCGTGTAGCTGTCCGAGCCGATGCCGGTGCGGCGCATACGCGCAATGTAAGGCGGAGCTCTCGACGAAACGAAGGGGCCTGCGTTGTCGGCTAGGGCGTCATCGCACTGGAAGCCTCGGTCGGCCTACCCGGCCCCTCGGCGCGACTATCCGTCCATTCCCCTGGCTGCCCGTTCGCCCTTCCGCCGTCCACCACCTTGACCGCGCCGCGCTCCGGCGCGATCGATCCGCCGTTGCGCTCGACCCAGGACTGGGTGAACTCCGCGCCGAACAGCACGATCATCGCCGAGTAGTACACCCACGCGAACAGCACGGCCAGCGACCCCGCGGCCCCGAACGCCTGGCCCGGATTGCTGCGGCCGATGTAGAAGCCGATCAGGAACTTGCCGCCGACGAACAGCACGGCGGTCGCGAACGCGCCGACCCACACGTCTCGCCAGCGCACCTTCGCGTCGGGCAGCACCTTGAAGATGGCCGCGAAAAGCGCCGCGATCACGACCAGCGAGAACGCGACGTTCAGGAGCTGCAGCAGCGTGGTCGACACCCCGTCGGGCAGCATGCGACCCAGGGACGCGCCAAACGCGCTGAGCACGGTGCTCACCACCAGAGAGATCAGCAGCAGGAACGCGACGCTCAGGATCATGCCGAACGAGAACAGTCGCTTCAGCAGGAAACCTCGCACTCCGCCCTGGCGGGGGTCCGGCTTCACCCCCCAGGCCCGATTGAGCGCGGCCTGGAGCTGGCCGAAGGCACCGGTGGCGCCCAGCAGCAGCCCCACGATGCCCAGCACGGTGGCCAGCGCGCTGCCGGATCCGGGCCCGTGAAGCTGGGTAAGGATGGTGCGGATCTGCTCCGCAGCTGTCGGTCCCATGAGCGCGCTGATCTGGGTCTGCAGCTGGCCGCGGATGTCCTGGGGGTCGACCAGCGCCCCCAGGATCATGAGCAGCAACAAGAGCAGTGGGGGCAGCGAGAAGATCGTGCAGTACGAGAGCGCCGCCGCCTGGGTAGTGCAGTCATCCTCCATGAAGCCGTCCACGCTCGATTTGAGCAGCGCGAACATGCCGCGAGGGTTCATCACATCGCTCGACGAAGACGACGCGCCGCCCGTGACGCTCTCGCGCGGCGGGTGCGGCGGCGGGCGCGGATCCGGAGCGCAAGCAAGAGGAGGACACCGGCGCCGGCCGCCGCAGCGGCCCAGGGCCGCTCACTCGCGAGATCCGCCACTCGGCTCCGGGCCTGGCGGGCCCGCTGGCCCGCGTTGGCGGCCGCGTCCTGAACCTTGGCAGCCAGAGCGTCGCGAGCCTGGCGCTTGAGGTTGCGAGGGTTGAGCCGCTCCTCGAGCTCGTCGATGTGCTGGCTCAGGCGCTCGCGGGTCCGCTCGATGTCGTACTCGATCTCCTGCGGCGAGCGGTTCTCCTCGGCGATGCCGCCGTTCCCACTTTCCCACCGGTCGGGATTCATGGCCGTTGCTCCTTTGCCCACTGGATATCCTCCTTGATGGTCTCGAGCGTGCGCCGAGGCGCGGGGTCCACGGTCTTGAGATCCCTGAGCCCGCGGCGCACCATCATCCCGCCGATCAACCCCATGGCGACCGCCACGATCAGCGCCGCGAGCCACGGCTTGAGGCCCACGGGGTCGATGAGTACCAGGATGATGGCGGCCGTGAGCGCAAGCCCGGCGACCAGCGCCACGAACCCGCCCGCTGCCAGCGCGACGAGGTCGGTGGTCACTTTGGCGAGCTTCGCGCTGATCTCCGTCCTGGCCAACTGCGCTTCCTGGCGCACCAGCAGACCCAGGTCCTGCGACAGCTCGCCGAGGAGCTCGCCGATCGAGGGCTGGTCCACGGTTCGCCTGCTGAGCTCCGTCATTGTGGTTCCTCCGAGGTTGAACCGGCGCCCCAGCATGGCCCGCCGGAGCCAGGCCTGCGGTGCGCCAAATCACCCAGTGGAGGCGGAGTGTGGGGAGGAGGAGTACGCGCGGAGCTGCCGTGGGGGTGGGTGACTCGAACCGGTGAGACAGTAGCGACTTAGCGAGTGATCGCCCCTCATCCCGAGCGCAGCGAGGGACGTCCTCGAACGGTCGATTCCCGCCGAGAAGGTCCCTCGCTGCGCTCGGGATGAGGACCCCCTACCTGACCGTCCGACCGTCTGACCGTCCGACCGTCCGACCGTCCGACATCCGACCGTCGCCCTATCGTCCTATCGCCTTCTCGTCCTAGTTATACTACCTGCCGCCAACCAGTTCGCTCCCCAGGAGAGCGCCTTGCCGACCGAGCACGTCCCGCGGCGCGTCACCACGCCAGAGCCGCGCTCCACCCTCACGCCAGCCGCGGATGCCGCCGCCACCAGCCGGCTCGCCGCCCTCGTGATCCAGATCGCCGCCTTCGGCATCGTGCTCGCCGCCCTGCCCTACCCGATCTTCGAGCTGGACCGCTACACCTTTCCCAAGGAGCTGGTGCTCACCGCGGCCGCGCTGGCCGCGTCGTTGATCTGCCTCTCCTCAGCCCGGCGCCTCACCGTCTTCATGGTGGACGCGCTCCTGGCCGGGTTCCTGGCGCTGTCGGGCCTGTCCGCCCTGTTCGCCACCAACGGCTGGCTCGCCTTCCGGGCCGTCGGCGTGAGCCTGGCCGGGGCCGCCCTGTTCTGGTGCGGCCGGATGGTGGCGCGCGCGGGCCGGCGCGAGGCGCTGCTCGTCGGTCTGGCCGCCGCCATCGTGCTCGGCGCCCTCACCGGCCTCGCGCAGGCCTACGGCCTGGTCACCACCAATCTCGCCAGCATGGCGCGGGCACCAGGCGGCACCTTCGGTAACCGCAACTTCATGGCGCATCTGGTGGCCATCGGGTTGCCGGTCCTGCTGTACCTCGCGCTCGAGGCACGCACCCAGGCGCGCTTCCTCCTCGGCGGCGCGGGCGCCGTTCTCGCCGCCGCGGCGCTGGTGCTCTCGCGCTCGCGCGCGGCCTGGCTGGGCGCCAGCGTGGCCGGCGCGTTTCTCATCGTCGAGTGACTCTGGCTTGGCCGCCTCTGGGGCGACGACCGGCTGCGCCGGCGCGCGCTCCAACTCGCGCTCGCG
>DATEJD010000292.1:0-3023 GCA_035278325.1 Gemmatimonadales bacterium
GTGCGCCTGATGCAGCGGCTCAACCTGCGCCCGCGGCGCACCGTGCGGGTGGTGCTCTGGACCAACGAGGAGAACGGCGGCGCCGGAGGCAAGGCCTACGCCGCCTCGCAGGCGGGCCAGTACGGCAAGCACGTCCTGGCCATCGAATCCGACAATGGCGTGTTCAACCCCAAGGGCTTCGTGCTCGCCGGCTCGGACTCGACGGCGGCCGTGTTCCAGCAGGTGGCGGGCCTGCTCCAGTCGATCAATGCGACGGGGGTGCAGCGGGTCCCCGAGAGCCCGGCGGCCGACATCACGCCGCTCGCGGAGCAGGGCGTGCCTACCATGGAGATCGACGTGGACGGCAGCCGGTACTTCTGGTATCACCACAGCGAAGGCGACATGCTGGACAAGCTGAACCCCGGCGAGATGGCGCGCTGCGTCGCGGCCATGGCCGTGATGGCGTACGTCGTGGCGGATCTGCCGGAGCCGCTGCAGCATACCACCAACTGAACGGTAAGCGGGGGGCGAGTCACCCTGAGCGCAGCGAAGGGGCCATGCGTTGGGGTATGCCCCCCTCACTTCGTTCGGGGTGACGCCCTCCCGCTCACCGCCGCCTCGAAACCCCGGCCCGCCCCCTCGCGTAGGCCCTGGTACCTCTCACATTGGAACCCATGCTCCTCCCGCTCCTGCTGCTGGTAGGCGACACCGACCCGGCATCGATCTACAACGGGCGCGACGGGCACTTGGACGTGCACCCGCCCCGGCTCGAGGCCGAGATCACGGTGGATGGCGTGCTCGATGAGGCGGCCTGGTCGGAGGCGGCGCTCCTCACCGGGTTTTCGCAGTTCACGCCGGTCGACGGCGTACCGGCGGCCGATTCCACCGAGGTGCTGGTGTGGTACTCCGGCTCGGCGATTCACTTCGGGATCCGCGCGTTCGAGGCCCACGGCGAAGTGCACGCCACACTCGCCGACCGCGACCACATCGACGCGGACGACAACGTGCAGATCCTGCTCGGCACGTTCGACGACGGGCGGCAGGCGTCGATGTTCGCGGTGAATCCCTTCGGGGTGCAGTCGGACGGCGCGCTGGTCGAGACGGGGTCCACCAGCGGCAACGGGTTCAACAACGCGGTGGTCAAGCGCGAGACCGCCGACCTGAGCCCGGACTACGTGTTCGAATCGAAGGGGCGGCTCACCGACTACGGGTACGAGATCGAGATCAGGATCCCGTTCAAGAGCCTCCGCTTCCAGCCGGCGCAGGAGCAGCGCTGGGGCATCAACATCACCCGGCAGGTCCAGCACTCGGGCGCCGAGGATTCCTGGGCACCGGCCAAGCGAGCCAGCGCGTCGTTCCTGGGACAGTCCGGCCATCTGGTCGGGCTGACTGACCTGCGGCGCGGGCTGGTGCTCGAGTTCAATCCGTCGGTGACATCCAAGACCACCGGCGCGCGGGGCCCGAACGGATGGGAGTACTCCGGCGGCGGGCCCGAGCTGGGCGGTACCGTGCGCTGGGGCGTCACCAACAACCTGAACCTCAACGGCACCGCCAATCCGGACTTTTCCCAGGTGGAGTCGGACGCGGGGCAGTTCCAGTTCGATCCGCGGAACGAGCTGTTCTTCTCGGAAAAGCGTCCGTTTTTCCTCGACGGGAAAGAGCAGTTCAGCACGCCCAACTCGCTGATCTACACCCGGCGGATCGTGCAGCCGGTGGCCGCCGTGAAGCTCACCGGCAAGGGGTTCGGCACTGACATCGGGCTCCTGTCGGCGGTGGACGATCCCGGCGTCTCGCCGTCGGGCCAGGACCATCCGATCTACAACCTGCTCCGCCTCCAGCGCGACGTCGGCGCGCAGTCACGGCTCGGCATGGTCTACACCGATCGAGTGGTCGGCGGCGACTACAACCGGGTCGCCGCGGCCGACGCCCGGCTCCTGTTCGGCGAGGTCTACAGCCTGCAGCTCCAGGTCGCCGGCAGCCGCACCCGAACCGCCGATGTCACCACCACCGCGCCGCTCATGTTCGCGCGCTTCGTGCGGAACGGCCGCACCTTCGGCTGGCGGCTCGGCGCCGACGCGAGCGACCCCGACTTCCGCGCGCGGAGCGGCTTCTTCCCCCGGCCGGGCTACTCGCACGCCAACTTCCAGCCGCGGGTAACCCTGTACGGCCGCCCCGGCAGCCTGGTCGAGAGCGTCACCGGCGACATCAACCTCGACGGCCTCTACCGCTACGACCAGTTCGCCACCGACGCGGGCATGCAGGAAGAGAAGATGCACTTCAACGCCAACCTGCGGTTCCGGGGCGGATGGACCGCGGGCGCGTCGATGCTGGTCGAGCAGTTCGGCTATCCCGCCGAGGTGTACAGCGGCTACCGCATCCTGCTCGGCGCGGACACGGTGCCGTTCGTGGGCCGGGCGCGGATCCCGAATCGGGACTACGTGCTGCAGATGGCCACGCCGGAGTTCTCCACGTTCTCCGGAAACATGTTCGTGCTCTGGGGCCACGACGAGAACTTCTACGAGTGGGCCTCCGGCGCCATCTTCTGGATTCAGGGAGGGCTCGACTGGCGTCCCACCGACCAGCTCCGGTTCAACGGCACCTACCAGCTGCAGCAGGTGAAGCGCCGCACCGACGGGAGCATGGTCAACGTGCAGCACATTCCCCGGCTCAAGGTGGAGTACCAGCTTTCCCGGCCGATCTTCCTGCGGCTGGTGGGCGAGTACACCAGCGAGCGCCAAAGCGACCTGCGCGACAACAGCCGCACCGAGGCGCCGCTGCTCATCTTCGATCCCGAGGCGGGCGACTTCGTCCGGGCCACGGCGTTCACTCGCGAGTCGTTCCGCGGGGATCTGCTGTTTTCTTACCAGCCCAATCCGGGCACGGTGCTGTTCGCGGGGTACGGCAGCACGCTCAGGGATCCGGTCGATCCGGACGATCCGCTCCGAACGGGGCTCCGGCGGTCGGATGACGGGTTCTTTCTCAAGATGAGCTACCTCTTCCGGATGTAGCGGGTCACGCTGAGCGAAGGCGTCACCCTGGGCGAA
>DATEJD010000293.1:0-4087 GCA_035278325.1 Gemmatimonadales bacterium
TGAACCGGCACGACCGGCCGGTCGGCCATGGTCGACGCCGCGGTGAACCCACCATCGGAGCGGCCCAGCGAGAACACCAACGTCGAGGCGTACCCGCCGGCCGCGAGCAGCACCACGGCAGCCACCAGGGGCATGGTTCGCTTGGAGCGCGAACCGCTCGACGAGTGCTCCGCCACCGGCGGCTCGACCGGCGTAATCTCCGGGTAGCTGATCCGGGGCAGCTCGATCACCGGCGACGCGGTCACCGCCGGCGGCAGCGGCACTCGGGGCGCCGGAGGAGTGAACAACTCCTCGACCGCGAGCCGAGCGCGGGGCGCGTCGCGGAATGGCTCCTCGACGACGCGCTCCTCGGCGCGAGGGGGCGGCGCGGCATGGATCGGCGAATGGCGGACCGGCGAATGGTGGACCGGCGTATGGTGGTCGGGCGAATGCGGGACTGGCGAGTGATCGATGGGCGCGTCGTAGAACGTCTCGTGAGCCGGGGAGTGATCGACCGGGGCGTGATCAACCGGAGCGTGCGCCACCGTGTCGGATGACGGCCAGGAGTCGACCGTCGCTGCATTGAGCGACACGTCGTCCGCTGAGTGATCGAACGGCGACTGGTTCGACCGGGAGTGCTCCGACCGGGAGTGCTCCGACCGGGAATGCTCCGTCCTCGCGCGGTGAGCGGCGGGAACGTCGTTCACAGGCTGGCGGCCGACCGGTGCGACCGGCTCTGGCGCGTCATACGCCGGCGAGTGCTCGATCGGTAAGGAATGGTCCGCGGGGCCGCCTTCCGACGGTCGGTCAAACGGCGATGAAGCAATCGGCTGCTCGGCCGTAGTCTTGTCGGCAATCGGCGCTTCGCTGGCGGTCGGCTTATCGGCGGTCGGCATCTTGGCTGGCGTCTGGGTCGCCGCCTGCTGAATCGCCCGCTCCTCCGGAAGCGAGGGCCGAGCCGGCTCCGTTGCCGGCGCCTCGGCCGACGGACGTTCCGCCCCGATGTACGGCAGGTCGGCGAGGGCGGTCTTCGTCTTTGGGAGCGGTGTCACCGGCGAGATCGGCACGTTCAGGAAGGTGAAGCCCTCTTTGCTTGGCTTCGACGCGGCGCCCTTGGGCGAGGCCTGCTTGCTGGACGCACCGCGCTTATGACCGGGGGCGTCCTTCGCATTCCCCGAATTGAGCTCGAGCGCCTGCTTGTAGTGCGGGTGGAACTGGATGGGCAGCCACTTGTCGGACGCGCTGTGGTAGATCCGCGCCTTCGGCGTGATGAGGCCGTTGCGCACGCCGGTCGCCAGCTCCTCGATCGTGCGGAAGACCGTAATTTCACCGGGCGCGAGCTCGATCCGGTACATGCCGCATCCTCTTCTTCAGTTTTGGGGGTCTGGGACCGTTTTGAGGATGCCAAATTCGTGCTCGGTTTCGCTGCATCTTCCTGCGCGATCGTCGAGCGTGCGAGGCCAGGTGCGACCGCCTCGGGCCGGACCAGTGCCGCCTGGTCGCGCGATGGGGAAGCAACGTGCGACGAGGGAGTTAGCACTGCCGGGGGCCGCTGCCGGAGGGCCAGCGACCTCCGTGCCCGAGAGTGCAAGCGATCGCGCTTCCGCTCCAGCGGGCGATCCGGGGTCCGCAAAGCCTCGTAGTTTGCGAGACCGCGCGGGCCGGGCGGGTTGCGCGTAAGTTGCCCCCGATGAGCGAGGTTCCCCGCTCCACGTCCACTGCCCACACGGCCCTCGCCGCGCGCTCGGTGTCCAAGCGCTTCGGGCCGGTGGTCGCGCTCGATCGCGTCTCGCTCGATGTGCGCCGCGGCGAGTGCGTGGCGCTCATCGGCGAGAGCGGCTCGGGCAAGACGACCCTGCTCCGGTGCTTCAACCGCCTGACCGATCCCGACGAGGGTCAGGTGCAGGTGGACGGCGCGGACGTCGCGTCGCTCGATCCGGTGCAGCTCCGCCGCCGGATCGGCTATGTCCCCCAGGACGGCGGCCTGCTGCCGCACTGGCGCGTGCGGCGGAACGCCGCACTGGTGCCGTGGCTCCGCGGCGCGTCCGATGCTGACGCACAGGCCGATCGCGCGCTCGCGCTCGTAGGCCTCGACCCCGCGGCCCTGGGTGAGCGGTGGCCGCGCGACCTGTCCGGCGGTCAGCGCCAGCGCGTAGCGGTGGCGCGGGCACTCGCCGCGCGCCCGGACATCGTGCTGCTGGACGAGCCGTTCGGCGCGCTCGACGCGATCACCCGGGCCGACCTGCAGTCCACCTTCCGCGCGCTTCGCGGCGAGCTCCGCGTCACCACGCTGCTCGTCACCCATGATCTGGCCGAAGCCGAGCGGCTGGCAGATCGGATCGCCGTGATGCATCAGGGCCGCCTGGAGCAGGTGGCGGCGCCGGAGGAGCTGCGCGAGGCGCCGGCCACGGAGTACGTGCGTACCCTGCTGGCCCGGGCGCGGGGGCAGGCGTGAACGAGCGACAGGCGATGTTCCACCGCGGGCTGTGCCCGCCCGGGCCGCGCCCGCGGGCGATTCTCCTGGTAGCGCTGTATCTCGCGCTCGTCCCGACCGTCGCCTCGGGTCAGGCGCCGGTGCAGCGGGCGGCCGGCAGCGATCGTCCCGTCATCGTCGCCTCCAAGCCGTTCGGCGAGTCTTATCTGCTCGCCGAGATGTTCGCCCAGCTGCTCGAGGCCCACGGCATCCGGGCGGAGCGCCGGCTCGGACTGGGCGCGACGGAGATCGCGTTCGCCGCGCTCCGGCGCGGGGCCATCGACGTCTACCCCGAGTACACCGGCACCGGCCTGCTGGCCATCTTGCACGAGCGGCCCAGCGCCGACCCGCGCGAGGTGTATGCCCGCGTGGCGCGCGAGTGTCGCGAGCGGTTCGGCGTGCTGTGGCTGCCGCCGCTCGGGTTCCAGAACACGTACGCGATCGCCGTTCGACACGCGACCGCCGACAGCCTGCACTTGCGCACGCTGAGCGACCTCGCGCGCGTGGCTCCAACGCTCCGCGCCGGGCTCACCCCCGATTTCATCGGCCGCGACGATGGGCTGCCCGGACTGGGGCACGCTTACGGTATCCGGTTTCGCGACGTGCGGGCGCTCCTGCCGGCGGTGAAGTACCAGGCGCTGGCCGCCGGGCGGGTGGACGTGATCGACGGCTACAGCACCGACGGCTTGATCCTCAAATACGACCTAGTGGTGCTGGAGGACGACCTCGGCTTCTTCCCGCCGTACGAGGCCGCCGCGGTGACGGCGCCCGGCTTGACTGAGCGGCGGCCGGAGGCGGTGGCCGCGCTCATCGAGCTGAGCGGCCTGCTGCGCGAAGGCACGATGCGCGCGCTCAACCGACGGGTCGAGGTCGACGGCGAGCCGGTGGCGCGGGTGGCGGCCGATGCCCTCACGGCTCTGGGCCTCACCAACGGAGCCGCGAGCGATACGCGACACGATCGTGATGCGTCGGCCGCCCGGGCTGGTCTCGCCTCATATCTCTGGGCCGAGCGGCGGACGCTCGCGTCGCTCACGGCGCGGCATCTGCTGCTGGTGGCCGTGTCGCTCGCCGCCGCCATCGCGCTGGCCGTCCCCCTCGGCCTGGTGCTCGAGCGCGCACGGGCCGGCGCCGAGGCGATCATCCGCGCGGTCGGCCTGCTGCAGACGATCCCCGGCATCGCGCTTATCGCGTTCATGATCCCGCTGCTCGGCATCGGCGTGGTGCCCGCGCTGGTGGCGCTCTTCCTCTATTCGCTTTATCCGATTCTCCGGAACACCTACACCGGTGTGCGCGATGCCGCGCCCGAGGCGGTGGGCGCCGCGCTGGCGCTCGGCATGACCCCGCGCCAGATCCTCCGTTACGTCCGCCTCCCGCTGGCCGTGCCGCTCATCATGGCCGGCATCCGAACGGCGGCCGTCATCAACGTGGGCACCGCGACGCTGGCCGCGTTCATCGGCGCCGGTGGCCTGGGCGACCCGATCGCGTCGGGCCTCGCGCTCAGTGACACCCGCATGATCCTCTCCGGCGCGCTCCCGGCGGCGGCCCTGGCGCTCGTGGTCGACACGTTGCTGGGGGCGGCGGAGCGGGTGGTGAGGGCCGGAGGGGGGTGAGCGGCAAGCGGTGAGCGGTGAGCGG
>DATEJD010000294.1:0-6533 GCA_035278325.1 Gemmatimonadales bacterium
GCGCCGACCCGAAGATGGACGGGTCGAAGGTCCAGCCGATGGCCTTGGTGGCCGTCTCGCTGAAGTCGTGCTCGTAGGTGTAGCCCATCGCGAACGGCACGTTCACGCTGGCGTAGTTGGCGTCGGCCTGGGCCACGTCCATGTCGGCCACGAACGCGGCGAACATCTTGCTGATCGTATAGCCGCCGGCCGGCAGGTTGATGCCGAACTTGGCGCTGTTGAGGGCCTGGAAGTCGGCCGCCTTCTGCAGCAGGATGGGCCGGAGCGACGGACGGACCGCCGCGTAGTCGGCCGGGTTGGTGCTGGTGATGTTGTAGAAGGTGTACAGGAAGTAGATGATGTCTTCGTTGCCCTTGGGGAAGTTCCAGCCCAGCGCGCGGGTCTCGACCGCGATCCCGATCGGATGGGCGCGGCTCTCGAGCCGGGCCGGGTTGCCTTCCCAGGACATGAACCACAGGTCGCCCTGCGACGCCGCGACGCTGCCCTGGAGCGCGGGGTCGAACAGGGGGCCGTTGGCATCGCTCCCCAGGCCGAGGTCGACGCAGGGACCGGAAGCCGCGCTGGCCTCGCAGGGCACGCGGGCCTCGTCCGGCCACGCCGCCGCGTCGGTCGGATCGGCCGAGGAAAAGATCGGCCGGACCTCTTCGGCGTTGTCGCCGCCGGCGGTGTTGTTGAAGAACGCGCCGGCGGTGTCGCCCGCGAAGCCGTTCAGGGACTTGTCACCCGGCTCGATGACGCCGGCGACGTTGATGCCCGAGCCGAACACGTATTGGTCCGCCGTGCCGCGCGGCCAGATGCCGCCGCCCACCGTCGACGAGCCCGTGGCGCAGATCTGCCCGGACGAGAACACCCGGCACTGCACCCGGTTGGTGGTGAAGACCACCTGGGCGCTCGAGAAGAGCCGGAACCCGCCGGGCTTCGTGGGCCGCGGCTTGGCTACCGCGGTCGACGCCACCGTGGCGGTCACCGCCAGGACCGCGACGACCGTCCGCAGGATTACGCGCTGACAACGTGAGAAACGCATCCCGTCCTCCTTAGAGAGTACACAGCCCCCTCACGCGCCGCGGGCCGGCCAGCTCAAGACCGGACCGCGGCGAGTTCGGGATGTCGAATCAGAAGTTGACCTCGAAGCCCAGGCGGGCGCGGCGCGGGGCGCCGTACTGCTCCTGCGTCCCACGGCCCACATCGTACAGCGCGTTCACGGCCCGGGTCTGCTCATCGATCGTGTAGATGTGATCGCCGTTGCCGTACCGCTCCTCGGCCCGGATCAGGTACACGCAGTTAGCCGCGGCGGGCGCCTGCTTGGTGCTCACCCAGTTGCCGCAGCTGGCCCGCGGATCGGCGGCGCCGCCGAAGGAGAGATCGATCGCGCCGTCCGGTCCCACCGCGTTGTTGATGTCCCGCTCCGAGGCGAGGTCGTCCAGGTCGGCCTTGAGGTTGGCCGCGCGCTCGTCGTTGTTCCGCACGTCGCCGTTCACCGCGAACACCTGGAGCACGTTCTTGAAGTTGAGCAGGTTGCGTACGTCGAGATAGCCCGTCAGGTCCAGCTTACCCAGCGAGAAGCCCTTGGTGAACTTGGCATTCAGCTCCTTGAACGCCGGGAGCCGCTGGCTGTTGATGCCCTCGGGGAACAGGCGCACGCAGTTCTCGATCGACAGGATGCTTTGCTCTTCGTTGCTGAGACCGCACTTGGTGTAGGCCGTGCCGCTGGTGTAGCGGAAGGTGGTGAACACGCTCACGTTCCGCAGTACTTCACCCAGGGCGGTGCCCCGCCGCCAGTCGCCCGGCAGCGTGATGGAGAAGGCGCTGGCCAGCGTGTGCGGCCGGCTGTTGTCGGTCGGCAGGCTGCCCTGCGGGGGCGGCTGCGCGCCGTTGTTGCCGCCGACCTGGTTCACGATGCGTGATCCGTAGTTCACGTAGGTGAACGGATCGGACCCGGTGTTCTTGGCCTGCTGGTACGAGTAGCTGACCGTCCCGTTGAAGAAGTTGCCGAACCGGCGGTCGAGGCGGACGTCCAGGCCGCGCACGTTGCCGAAGTCGAGGTTGGTCAGGATGCGGAAGTCGTTGTCGCGGCCGAGCGCCGGGTCGAACAGGGTGACCAGGCGGGCCGCCGGATCCGACACGATGTCCTTGTTGTACGCCGCGACGTCGAGCACCATGTCGTCGCTGAACGCGTGCCGAATGCCGAACTCGAAGGTGATGGTCTTGCCGAAGTCCAGGTCCGAGCCGAACACCTGGTTGGTGTTGGTGTTGCCCAGGTCGGTGTTGATGCCGCCCAGGAGCAGGGCGAAGTCCGGGGTCTGCACCTGGTGGGCGTAGGACAGCCGGAAGTTGGTCTTGTCCGTGACCGGGAACGACACCTGCACGTGCGGGCTCAGGTAGTTGTGGCTCTTGTCCTTCTTGAAGAGCTTGGTCGGGTCGTTCTGGTCGAACCCGGGCATGCTCGAGACCCGCGGGAACGCGTACAGGTTCCCGGCCGAGTCGGTGGCATAGGGCCGCAACGCGCGGGTGTTGTAGTAGTCGTAGCGGAGGCCGCCCACCACGACCACGTCACCCAGGTCGAGCCGGTCTTCCACGTAGCCGTTCCACCGGATCGGCTTCTCGATATAGGCATCCGAGAAGAACTTGTCCTGCAGCCGGAAGGTGTAGTTGGTGATGCCGTACCGGGTGAACTCGGCGCCGATGTTCAGACGGTTGTAGCGGTCGGCCTGCCAGTCGAGCTTGGCCTTGCCGATGTACCGGTTTTCCCGATAGAGGCTCAGCCGGGTCGGGAAGCCGTTGCCGTTGGCCGGGCCGCCGTCCTCGCCGAAGGTCCAGGTGGCGCCGTCGAGCGAGTTGGCGAAGTTCTGGTACTGGCCGTACAGGCCGTAGGCGTTGTTCCGGACCTGGTCGATGATGTTGTAGATGCCGCCGTTGTTGGCGTCGAACGGCGTGATCCGGCCCTGATTGACCCGGATGTTGTTGATCAGCGCATCGTCGACCGGGAAGTTGTCGAAGTCGAACAGGAAGTGCATCGGCTTGATGATGAAGCCGCCGAACGGATCGCGGGTGCTGAGATCGCTCTCGGTGGTGAGCGGCCCGTTGACAGTCTTGTCCTGCTGGTACGACAGCGCCACGTCGAGCGCCAGGGCCCGCTCCGAGCTCTTGCTCAGGTTCTGGGTCCAGTTGAGCGTCGCGAAGTAGTTCCGGTTGAGGAACCCGCGTTCCGACGAGGGCAGCGACAGGTTGTTGACGTAGCCGATGATGAACGGGAAGCTGTGCCCGTGGTTCCGGCTGGTCGCGAAGCTCAGCGCCACCCGGCTGCCCGTGCCGTAGGTGTAGTTCAGCTTGCCCGACGCGGTGTACAGGGTCTTGGCCGTGGCCGGCAGCCGAACGCCGTTGCAGCCCAGCCCGAAGTTGTTCCGGATCTGCTGGATGTACGCCCCGTCGGGGCCGGACACGCCGGCGCTGCCGGAATTGGCGAACTCGTCGCACTTGCCGCGCGAGATCGCGTAGTTGTAGATCGGCACCTGGGTGGTGTCCGCGGTGGCCGACTCGTCATCCGGCGTGCTGGGATCGTCCAGCACGCTGAGCTGGTTGATGACCGTATCGATGCCGGCCTGCAGGAAGATCGGCGCGTTCACGCTGCCGAAGCCTTCCTCGACCGCCCGGTTGCCCTCGAGCGTGCCGCTCAGGGCAAAGGTGAGCCGGTTGGCCAGCGGGCCGCTGAAGCTGCCCTCGAGCCGGTTGAAGCCCACCGAGTGGTTCACGCCGAACGGCTCGTCCGTCTGATAGGAGAACGAGCCGTTGTACTCGGTCGCGCTGCCCGTCTTGGTGACGAAGTTGATGATGCCGGACTTGGCGTTGCCGAACTCGGCGGACGAGGAACCGGTGGTGACGGAGGCTTCTTCGAAGGCGTTGGTGCCGATCTGCAGCTGGGTGCCGGCGGAGCCGGCGAATCGATCGCCGCGGTAGCCGGCCTGGACCGGTACCCCGTCGACGTAGGTGGCCGCCTCGTTGTTGCGGCCGCCGCGGATCGAGAGGTTGCCGTTGTTGTCCGCGGTGACGCCCGGCTGGAGTCGGAGCACTTCGCTGATCCGGTCGACCGGGAGCTGGTCGGCGAACTGGCCGTCGATCCGCTGCTTGGTGGTGACCTCGTCGCGCGGGACCAGCGGCTGGGTCTCCTGCACGACGGTGATCTCCTGCAGCTGCACCGCCGTCTGCTCGAGCTGCACGTCGACCGTGATGGTCTGGCCGGCCAGCACCTTCACGCCTTCCACCTGGGTCGACTTGTAGCCGATGAAGTTGGAGCGCACCGCCACCGTGCCGGCGGGGACGTTGTTGATGAAGTAGTAGCCCTGCGGGTTGGTGAGGGCGTTGAACGCCGTCCCAACCACGAAGACCTGGGCGTTGGCGATGGGCGCGCCCGCCTGGTCGCGCACCCTGCCTTCGATCTTACCAGTCGACCCCTGAGCCAGGAGCGTGCCCGCTCCCAGACCCAACGCGACTGCCGCGCACGCGATGACCCGCGCAACGCGTACGAAGGCGCTGACACGGCAATGCTTCATGGATACGTCCTCCAAAGGCGTGAACCTGCAGGTACGACTGACCGGGAGCGGGGAGCGCGCACGCGTCCCCATGGCTCGGTGGCCACCATCGATGCAGACCTGCTGTGGGAGTACGTCCTACGTCGGAAAGGGGGCGCGATATCGGTTCTCGACATCGCGTGCGACGACCGCGGCCCGGTCGGCGCAGCCTAATATGACGCCCGTAAAATTGCGTGTCAAGCAAACGTCACGCAGTCGACGCGACTGCGAGGCGCCAGTGTAACTCTCTGAAACCGAACCGGTTGCCTATTGAAACACGACCGGCTCGAGCAGCGATGCGCCGCGGTGGTGCGCTGCGCTCACGCGGGACGAAAATGTCGCGGTCGCGATGAGCGGCAGGGACGGCGCGATGTGCTTAGAGAGACTTCGGGAAATCGACGGACGCGATCTTAACGTGCGTTTCGGGATTTGGGAAGGGGGAGGGGGCGGAGTGAGGGAGTCACCCTGAGCGCAGCGAAGGGGACATGCGTTCGGTCATGCCCCCTTCGCTGCGCTCAGGGTGACTCCGTTCCCGCTCACCGCTCACCGCTCACCGTCGTGATCAGCTCCGTCTGCGGCGCCCGCGGCGTCACCTCGGGCCCGGCGGCGCCCCAGTGCATGTTCACCTCGCTCCGGACCCCGAACTGCCCCGGCAGATAGATCCCCGGCTCCACTGAGAACCCGACCCCGGGCATGAGCCGCCGGTCGTCGTGGGTCTCGTAATCGTCCAGGTGCGGGCCCGAGCCGTGCAGCTCGCGGTCGATCGAGTGCCCGGTGCGGTGCACGAACCGGTCGCCGTACCCCGCGGCCTCGATCACGCCGCGGGCCGCGCGGTCGGCCTCGAAGCCGGCGATCGGCCGGCCCGCCGCCGTGGCCTCCCGCACCACTGCCACCGCGGCGTCGCGCGCGCCACGCACCACTTCCCAGACCCGCGTCACCTGCTCCGGGGGCCGGTCGCCCGCGAACCCCATCCAGGTCTGGTCGGCGAAGACGGTAGCGCGGCTCCGCCCGGCCCACAGGTCCAGCAGCACCACATCACCGGGCTCGAGCGTCGCGTCCTTCCCGGCGTGCGGCTCGTAGTGCGGGTTGGCCGAGTTGGCGCCGAAGCCCACGATCGGAAGCGTGTCGAACACCAACCCCCTCGCTTCCGCGGCCGCGACCACCCGCGCCTGGAGCGCCGTCTCCGTGAGCCCGGTGCCGCCCTCCCGCACCGCGCGGCCGAGCGCCTCGCGCGCCACCTCGGCCAGCACCTCCGCCGCGTAGCGGTGGTCCTGGGCTTCGGCCTCGGTCCAGGCCGATGCGAACCGACTCACCAGCGGGCCCGACGGCACCACCGTCCCGCCGAGCCGCCGGACCAGCTCCACCACGCCGACTGGCACCCGATCGAGGTACGGGACCGCGTCCTCGGGCGAGACCTCCATCGCCACCCGCTTCCCCGCCACGACCGAGCCCAGCGCGGCGTGCAGCTCCTCCCAACGGCTGTAGGGCAGCACCCGACCCGGAAAATCGGACACGGGCGCGAGCTCGATCCGGTGCGCCACCGCGACCGCCTCGCCCTCGCGCGGGAGGAACACGAACAGCCGGCGCGTGTTGAGTCCCTCGAGCTCGAGGATCCGGGTGGCCACCGGGTTGAGGCCGTGGAACGCGTACAGGAGCCAGCCGTCCGCGCCCAACGCGGCCAGCGCCTGGCCGAGCGCCTTTCGATCGGGGATCACTCGTACACCTCGGCGGCGGCGCTGCGCCAGACGCAGGCGTCGTCGCCCCGCGAGCGGCAGCGCTCGTGCAGCATGGCGCCCTCGAAGGCCATGAGGCAGCGGAGCAGCTCGCCGTAGGCCGCGCCGTAGAAGGCACAGGCCGCCCCGTCGGGGACGGCCAGGATCGAGAGCGGATCGGTCATCCGAACTTCGGTGACGTGCTCCGGGGCGCGGAGCTCGCCGCCGAACACCCGGCGCGCGAGCCGCGCGGCCG
>DATEJD010000295.1:0-7406 GCA_035278325.1 Gemmatimonadales bacterium
AGGCGCTGTCCGGCGACTACGGGACGCTGAGCGTCGCGATGACGGCCGCGGACTACGAGCGGGGGGTGTCTCTCTGGATGCGGCTGGCGCTCGCGCAGGCCGCGCTCGAGCTGATCCACGAGGACGCGACCCGGCTGGGGAGCGATCCGACCACCGCGCCGGCGGACGTCCGGGACCTGGCCGACCGGCTGGGCGGCGCGCTCGAGCTGGGCCGGGTGACCGGCCGGATGGCGTCTCGGACATTCGGCGCGCCCGCCGAGCGGCGCCGCGAGCCGGCGCAGCTGCCCAGCTCCTGCACGGGCTGCCGCCCGCTCGCCTCCTAGGCGGAACCTCCGACCCGACACGAGCTCCGCCTGCTACCGCGGCGCCTCCAAGAGCCACCCCCCATCTCGAGCACAAGCGCTGTCATCCCGAGCGCAACGAGGGATGAGGGCCTTTGCTTGCAATGAGGCCCTCGCCCGGGCTCCCGCCCTCCCGTCCCATCGTCCCATCCTATCGCCCTATCGACCTATCGTCCTATCGCCCTAAATGAAACCCTCCATCGCAACCACCCGTCCAACCAGCATCCTCCTGGCCGAAGGATCCTGATGACCCGCTCGCTGATTCTCCTGCTCGGGCTGGCCCTGCCCCCCACGCTCGCGGCGCAACGCCTCACGCTCCCCGGCGCCGCCCTGGCGGACTCGTCCACCAGCTCCGCCGCGCTCGCCCGTCTCGCCACCGATGCTGCCCAGGTTTATCGAGACAGCAGCGAGGTGGTCATGCAGGACAACCTCTTCCACCTGTACCTGCTGGCGCACCGCTACTCCGATGCCGCGGTGGCCCTGGCCAATTGGCGCCGCGCCTGGGCCATGTACGCCGACACCACCGCCCGAGGCCGCGCGGTCAACCTGCAGTACGAGATCTATCTCCGGGCCAAGCGGCTGCAGGGCGAGAGCGCCGGCGGATTTCCCGACGCGTTCGCCCGCGCGTTCCGCGAGCAGTTTGCTCGGCTGGACGACCGCACCGCCGCCCTCGCGGCGCGCGCGCTGAGCGTCCAGCCGCCCGCTCCTCCGCGCCTGCCATCGGCCGACACCACCATGGCACTGGGCGACGCGGTCGCGTGGCTCCGCGCGGCGCAGATCGCCCAGGCGTATCGGGAGATCGGCCCGGTGGCCGCGCCGCTCGTGCGCGAGGACGACGCGCGCCGGTATGCGATGGAGTCCAACATCCAGGTGAGGATGCCCGATGGCGCCACGGTGTGCGCCATGGTCTGGCGTCCGCGCTCCGGGCCCTCCCGCGTCCCGGCCTTGCTCCAGTTCACCATCTACGCCGACACCACGCTGCTCCTGGGCGATCTCCGCCGGAACGCCTCCCATGCCTATGCCGCGGTCCTGGGCTTCACCCGCGGCAAGGCATGCAGCCCGGACGCACCGGTCCCCTACGTGCACGACGGCGACGACGCGGTGGCGCTCATCGAGTGGATCGCCCGCCAGCCGTGGAGCGACGGGCAGGTCGGCATGTACGGGGGCAGCTACTCGGGCATGACCCCCTGGGCGGCGGCCAGGCAGACACCTCCGGCGCTCAAGGCCATCATGGTGGGCGCGCCGGTAGCGCCGGGCGTGGATGTGCCGATGGAAGGGAACGTCGCCTGGAGCTTCGTCTATCCCTGGCCGTTCTACACCACCGACACCAAGGCGCTCGACGACAGCACCTACAACGACCGCGCGCGCTGGGCGCGGCTCTACAACACCTGGTACACCAGCGGCGGAGCCTACCGCGACCTGGACCGGATCGACGGGACGCCCAATCCGATCTGGCGGCAGTGGATGGCGCACCCGGACTACGACGCCTACTGGCAGCGGATGATTCCCTACGGGCGGGAGTTCGGCGGGATCAGGATCCCGGTGCTGCAGACTGCCGGTTACTACTTCGGCGGCCCGGGCGCCGCACTCTATTACCTGACCCAGCACTATCGCTACAACCCGCGCGCCCAGCACTATCTGGTGATCGGGCCGTACGATCACTTCCAGGGGCAGCGCGGCGTGGTGAGCGCGCTGGCCGACACCGCCACCGTGATCGCCGGCGACACGCTCGACCCGGTGGCGCGGATCGACATCACGGCCGATCTCCGCTACCAGTGGTTCGACTGGGTGATGAAGCGCGGGCCCAAGCCGGCGTTCCTGGCCGACAAGGTGAACTACGAGGTGGTCGGGGCCAATCGCTGGAGGCACGCGCCGTCGGTGGCGGCGATGTCGAACGGCACGCTTCGGCTCTACCTGAGCACGGACGCCCTGAGCCCGGACGCCGACGGCGCACGGCACCGCCTGGTCGCGGATCCGCCCGTCCGCGACACGGCGCTCACGCTCACGGTGAACCTGGCCGACCGGTCGGACAGCAACCGCATCGTGCCCGGCGGGGGCGTGCTGGACACCGCGATCGACACGCTCAACTCGCTGGTCTACGTCAGCGACCCGCTCTCGGAGCCTACCGAGATCAGCGGGTTGCCCTCGGGCCACCTCGAGCTCGTGGCCAATAAGCGGGACTTCGATTTCGGGATCTCGATCTTCGAGCTGCGGAAGGATGGCACCTACCGCTCGCTGCCGCCGTACCAGTCGCGCGCCAGCTACGTCGCCGACATCGCCCGGCGGCGTCCGCTCACGCCGGGCGCGCGGGCCACACTCGACTGGAAGAACGTCCGGCTGGTGAGTCAGCGGTGTCAGGCGGGGAGCCGGCTCGTGATGGTGATCAGTGGGATCCGAAACCCGGGCCAGCAGATCAACTACGGCACCGGCAAGGACGTGAACCTCGAGACGATCGCCGACGCCGGAGAGCCCCTGAGGGTCAGGTTGTCCACCCGGAGCTATCTGGAGCTCCCGATCTGGCGGGCTTCGACCGGGAAGTAGCCGCCCGAGTGCGGCGACAATCGCTTGTCACTCAGCTACTTATGCCGAGCCGAACCGGATCAGTCACAGTCGGCCAGTCCGTGAGACCTATCACGGAACCGGCTTCGACCCGGGGACATGATACGCGTCCGCGCTCGCGAGCCCCGGATGATCCAGGCCGCGGGTGGCGAATGATGGGAGGTTCGAGATGCGGTTACCAGTAGCAGTGGCCCTGGGGGTACTGACGCTCGCCGGATGCAACAAGAACCGGGAGAACCGGGAATCTGGTCAGGTCGGTGCCGGGATGGACACGACTGTCACGACCAGGCAAACGAAGGACACGGCGCTCATCAAGCATGACACCAACGTCACGGTCGATACGACCATGAAGCGTGGGCATAAGACGACGATGACGGACACAACCAAGAAGACGGGGCCGTGACGGAAGACGGAAAGACGGTAGGACGGTAAGACGGAAGGTGGCCTGGCGCGCAGATCCCACGTCAGGCCACCTTCCGTCTTTCCGTCTTTCCGTCTACCGTCTTCCCGCCGCCAACTGCACCGTCCCTGGCGCCCGGCTGATCCGATCGAGGATCGCCGCTCGATCGCTCGCCCGGAGGAGCGGCGAATTCGCCAGCATCTCGGCGCGGTGCCCCAGCTCCCACACCTGACGCTGATTCTTCTGCTCCTGCGCGATCCACGCGGCGTCGACGTAGGCTAGCGCCGCGTTGCGCAGGTCGCCGCGCGCGAGCGCGTGGCGGGCCGCGGCGGCCATGTCGGTCCGCGCGGCCGTGCGGTCGCCGGTCGCATACTCGAGTGCGGCGGCCTCCTTGAGGCAGCGGAAGCCGAGCGGATCTTCGGGATCGCGGAGCGCCGCCGAGCGGCGGTGCAGCCGCGCGGCGTCGCCCCAGCGATGCGCCACCACCAGCGCGGCTGCAGCCTCGTGGAGGCTGTCGGCCCGGGCCGCGCTGGTGAGGGTGGGCAACTGGTACTGCGCCGACGCGGCGGCGGGCAGTGCCAGGGTCGCGAGCAGCGCCGTGGCGGTCCACAGGCGGCGGGCGGGTGACGACGTCATCATGGACTCCTGACCCCATCGGGTCGGTCTACGGCCAGACTGCCGGGGACACCCGGTCGAGTCTGCAGGCCGGAGTGCCCCGCCGCAGGGGACGTTCGTCCCATGACTTGCAATCACGGAAACTTCACGTCGGGCCCACAGCGTAGTGGGGTTGGAACCCCGGACCGGAAACGTCATGGACCTGGCCCCGCTGGTGCGAGCCGTGGAAGCCCTCATGTCCCCCCTCGAATGGGGCAGCCGCGACGCGTGGCTCGCCGAGTGCCTGCGGCGGGTGCGTGCCGCGCGCGGGCTGCCCGGCCCGGATCCCTCGGCCGATGCCATCGCCGAGCTCGAGGCGCTGCTCGGGCTTCCGGGTGACGAGCCCGGCTGGCTGGGCGCCGCGCTGGTATCCTCCGGCGCCCAGGGTCGGGGCGGCATTCTGCCACCGGAGGTCGACGGCTCCGGCGCGTTCATGCGGGTGATATCGCTTCGCTGCGCGCTCCGGGCCGGCCTCGACGCGCTTCACCGGCTGGAGCACTGGCGGAGCACGCTGGGCCAGGCCTTCGACGACGTCGAGACCGGCATGGCGATCTTCGGGGACGGCGGTCTGGTCGAGGTGGCCCGCAACGCGCGGCTGGTCGAGCTGCTCGAAGACGAGCCGGCCTGTGAGCGCCTGCACGAGCTCATTACCCACCAGGCCCGCCGAGCCGCGCTCTGGGCGGAGAGCCCGCGCGACGAGGCGCGGGAAGAGGAGCTGCGAGGAGGGTTCTATCGGCTGATCGCGAGTCGAGTGACCGCGGGAACGCTGCTGAGTGAGCCCGCCGTGCTGGTGCTGGTGGACCGGCTTCGCCCCAGCCTGCCGACCACGCAGGAGCTGCGGGTCACCTTCGGGCTCAGAGGCCGCGAGCCGCAGGTCGCGCTGCTCGCGGCCAAGGGCTTGTCGAACGCGGCCATTGCCGAGCGGCTCAGGCTGAGCTCGCACACCGTGCGGCATTACCTCGAGCGGGTGCTGGACCGGCTCGGCCTCCACACCCGGAAGGCGCTGGCAATCCATCTCATGTCGGGCGAGCGGCCGGAGCCATAGCGAGCCGCGAGGACGCGCTCGAGCTTCGGCAGAGCCTCACGGCTGCCGGCTCGATCTTGGGAACACAATCCCAGCCGCCGGCCCGACCTTGCGAACGGCCCTGCGCCGGGAACATTTCGCGCCGGGCCCGGTGGGCTGTCATCCCGAGCGACGCGAGGGATCTTCTCCACGAGTATCGGAAACCGGTTGAGAAGATCCCTCGCGTCGCTCGGAATGACAGCACCAGGCGCTCGGGATGACAGCACCAACCTGCTACCTCAGCACTCAGGACCTCTATGCTCCGAGTTCGCGCGCTTGCGTCCGTCGCACTTGCGGTCGCCGTCGGTGGCCGGCTCCCGGCCCAGACCAATGAGCTCCGCCCGGCCGGCGGCCTGGATCTGGCCGGGATGGATCGCAGCGTCAAGCCCGGCGACAGCTTCTACCAGTACGCCAACGGCAACTGGCTCACGCACACCGAGATTCCCGCCGACCAGAGCTACTGGGGGCCCGACGGGGTCCTGAGCGAGCTGACCGATCGGCGCACGGCCGACCTGATCCAGGAGATCGCCAGGTCGAACGCGCCCGCCGGCACCGACCGCCAGAAGATCCGCGACTACTACGCGAGCTTCCTCGACACCGTGGCGATCGAGCGCGCGGGACTGAAACCGCTCGAGCCCACGCTGGACTCGATCGCGGCCATCGCCGACCGGAAGGCGCTGTCCCGCTATCTGGGCACCACGCTTCGGGCCGACGTGGACGTCTTCAACGCGACCAATCTCTACACGCCCAACCTGCTGGGACTCTGGGTGGCGCAGGATCTGGACGAGCCCACGCACTATTCGCCATTCCTGGTCCAGGGCGGACTCGAGATGCCCGACCGGAGCTACTACCTCGACTCCTCGTCGGCGATCGTCGCGGTGCGGCAGCAGTACCAGCCCCACGTGGCGGTCATGCTCAAGCTCGCCGGACTCGCCGAGCCGGAGGCCAAGGCGGCGGCGGTCGTGGCGCTCGAGACCCGCATGGCCCGGGTGCACCTCAGTCGCGAGGCCAACGAAGACGTCGAGAAGGGCAACAATCACTGGACCCGTGCCGATCTCGCGGCCAAGGCCCCCGGCCTCGACTGGGACGGATTCCTCGCCGCCGCCGGACTCGGCGCCGCGCCGCGCTTCGTCGTCTGGCAGCCGAGCGCCGTGACCGGTCTCTCCGCCCTGGTGGCGAGCGAGCCGCTCGACACCTGGAAGGCCTGGCTTGCATACCACGCGATCCAGAGCCGCTCGGCGGTGTTGCCTGCGCCGTTCGGGAAGCAGACCTTCGCGTTCTTCGGCTCGAGCATGTACGGCGCGAAGCAACAGCGCGACCGGTGGAAGCGCGCCATCGGCGCCACCAACGACGCGCTGGGTTACGCCGTGGGCAAGATCTACGTCCAGCGTTACTTCCCCGCCGCCGAGAAGGCCCGGGCCGAGGCGATGGTGGCCAACATCATCGCCGCCTTCCGCGACCGGATCGACAGGCTGGAGTGGATGGCCCCGGCCACGAAGGCAGAGGCCAAGGCCAAGCTTGCGGCGCTCAAGGTCGGCGTCGGGTACCCCGACCGCTGGCTCGACTATTCGGCGCTCGAGGTCAAGCCGCGCGACGCATTCGGCAACGCGAGTCGCGCCGAGCTGTGGCAACTGCACCAGTCGCTGGCCAAGCTCGACAAGCCGGTGGACCGGTCGGAGTGGGTGATGACGCCGCAGACGGTCAACGCGGTCAACCTGCCGGCAATGAACGCGATGAACTTTCCCGCCGCCATCCTGCAGCCGCCCTACTTCGACCCCACCCGCCCGGCCGCGATGGACTACGGTGCGATGGGCGCCACCATCGGACACGAGGTGAGCCACAGCTTCGACAACTCGGGCGCGCTGTTCGACTCCCGCGGCCGGCTGCGCAACTGGTGGACCCCGGGCGACTTCGAGCATTTCAAGAGCTCGAGCGCGCAGCTCGCGGCCCAGTACGACACCTACCGCCCGTTTCCCGACCTCGCCCTCAACGGCAAGCAGACCCTGGGCGAGAACATCGCTGACCTGGCCGGCCTCACCGCGACCTACGAGGCCTATCACCGCTCCCTGGGCGGCAGGCCCGCGCCGGTAGTCGGCGGATTCACCGGCGATCAGCAGTTCTTCATCAGCTACGCCCAGAGCTGGCGGGAGAAGGCGCGCGAGCCCGCGCTCCGGAACCAGATCCTCACCGACGGCCACGCGCCGGGAAGGTACCGGGCGCTCACGGTGCGGAACCTCGACGCATGGTACGCGGCGTTCGGGGTGAAGCCGGGGCAGGCATTGTATCTGAAGCCAGCGGAGCGCGTGAGGATGTGGTAGGGGACGGTGAGCGGTGAGCGCGAACGGAGTCACCCTGAGCGCAGCGAAGGGGGCATGCGTTCGGGCATGCC
>DATEJD010000296.1:0-5261 GCA_035278325.1 Gemmatimonadales bacterium
TAGCGGTCCATCTCCTTGAGCACGATGTGGTCGGGCCGAAGGGCGAGGGCGGCGCGGGCCAGCTCGCGGATCGATCCGTCCGACCGGTCGCCCGCCTGGCCCAGCAGCACCAGCCGGCGGCGCGCCGGCATGGCCGCGACCATCTCGGCCAGGGCCGCCAGGCCGTGCGGATTGTGGGCGTAGTCGATCACGACCTGTACACCGCCCAGCTGCATCACGTTGGCGCGGCCGAGGTTCTCCTCGTTGGCCGTGCCGAACCGCGCCAGGCCCTCCGCCATGGCCTCGAGTGGAAGTCCCAGCGCCGCGGCCGCCGCCACGGCGGCGAGCGCGTTGGCCACGTTGTGCCGCGCCGCGCCCCCTACCGCGATCGCCACGTCCTCCACCTTCGCGACCCTGGTCCGTCGCGAGCCCTCCGCCAGGACCAGCGCGCGATCGGCGTACACGACGGCCCGACCGCCCGACTGCAGATGCCGAGCGAGCCACGGGCCCTCGGGCTCGAGGGTGAACCACACCACCGGAGTGCCAAGCCGCTCGCCGCGCGCGCGGAGCCGAGGATCGTCGGCGTTGAGCACCGTTGCGGCGCCGGGCCGGAGCGCGCGTGTCACCAGCAGCTTCACGTCGGCCAACGCGTCGAGGTCCTGTATGCCGAACTCGCCCAGGTGGTCGTCGGCCACGTTGGTCACCACCACGACCGCCGCGCGATCCACGCTCAGGCCCCGCCGGAGCAGGCCGCCCCGGGCCGTCTCGAGCACGGCGAGCTCGACGTCACGCCGGCGGAGAAGCAGCCGCGCCCCGCTGGGGCCGGAATAGTCACCCTCCGCGAGGCTCACGCCGCCCACGCTCACGCCGTCGGTGGAGGTGATGCCGGCCGCGTATCCCGCGGCCGACGCAATGGCGGCCAGCAGCCGCACGACGGTGGTCTTGCCGTTGGATCCGGTGACGAGCGCCACCGGGATGTCGTGCACGTGGAGCCAGTCGACCGCGCCGACCTGAGGAAGGTCGGTGCTGGGCCACACCCGCGACCACACGCCGCTCCCGACCGAGACCAGACCTTCGCCGGCGAGGAAGGTGAGCTGCCGGGCCCGGGCCTCCGCGCGGAGCGCTACCAGGGCGGGATTGCGCTCGTCGGCGATCGCCTGGCGCAGCCGTGCCACCACGAGCTCCTCGCGCTCCGGCGCCTGCCCTTCGACCTCGGCGCAGGCTGCGGCCCAGGCTGCCTCGTTGACATCGGTCGCGGCGTAGAGCGCGTCGGGTGGAGCGGTGAAGGCAAGGCTCGCGCCTCCCGCGAAGGTGCGCGTGGCGAGCCGCTGGCCGGGCCAGCCGACCGCCTGGAGCAGCCGCTCGGCCGCCCCCCGCCAGGCGGCGATGGCGCGGTCGCGGACGCGATCGTCGAGGTGAACGTCCAGAATCGCTCCGGGAGCGTCGAGCAGGAGCGATGGCCCCGTGAGCCGACGGGAGTCGACCACCGTCATCGGCGGGGTGCGTGCAGGGGCGTCACTGTGAAGTGGGGCCACGCAGATGGGTCACCCGGCAGGAGCGTCACCCTGAGGGAAGCGAAGGGGGCATGCCCAGACCCATGGCCCCTTCGCTGCGCTCAGGATCACTCGCGATTCCCCGCACGCCCTCAGTCCGCCTCCTCCCGCGCCAGCCACACGCCGCGCGTATCGCGCACGAACTCACGACGGCTGTCCTCCAGGAGCAGCGGCGCCGCGGGCGCGTGCGCCGGCTCGGGACGCGAGATCCGCGGGCGCTCGACCAGCTTGGCCGGCGCCTCGGGACGGAACTGGATGACCTGCTTCCAGCTCCGGGTGATCGCGTCCGCGAACAGCAGCAGCAGGTCGCCCGGCAGCGCTTCGCGGAGCGCGATGTCCACCGCGAGCTGCTCGTCGGGGATCACCAGGATCCGCTCGGCGGGCACGCCGCTCGCGAGCAGCGCGTCGCGGAGCAGGTGGGGAACCTCCTCGGGCTGGCGGCCGCGGAGCGAGTCGTCGCGGCGGACGATGTAGCGGTCGAATCGGCCGGCCGCCATGCGGCCGATCTCGGTGATGTCCTCGTCGCGGCGGTCGCCCGGGGCGGCCAGCACGACGATCCGCCGGCCCGCCACATCGAGCCGCTCGACGAGCTGGCACATCGCTTCGACCGCGGCCGGGTTGTGGCCGTAATCGAGGATGACCTTGAACGGATGCTCGTCGAAGATGTTCATCCGCCCGGGCGCCTGGAAGAACGTGGTGTCGAAGGTGCGGAGCCCGTGCCGGATGTCCTCCAGCTTGAGCCCCATGCTGAACGCCATCGCGGCGGCGAACATCGCGTTCTGCACGTTGTGGAGCGCCCGCCCCTCGAGCGTGGCCGGGATCAGGTGGGTCCAGAGCAGCGGGATGTGGGCGCCGTGATCGTAGATCGTGATCATCTGGCCCTTGATGCCCGACTCGAGCACCACGCCCCGTCCGCCGGCCCGGATGTGCTCGCCCACCAGGGCGTGGGTCGGGTCCATCGTCACGTAGCAGAGATGCTTGGCCGAGGTGTAGTCGGCCATCTTGAGGCAGAGCGGATCGTCCGCGTTGAGGATGGCGGTATCGCGCGCCACCTCGACCACGATCCGCTTGACCTTGGCCAGGTCTTCCAGGGTGCCCACGCCGCGAAGACCGAGGTGATCGCTCTTCACGTTGAGCACCGCG
Organism: Gemmatimonadales bacterium; assembly: GCA_035278325.1. Classification (GTDB taxonomy): domain Bacteria; phylum Gemmatimonadota; class Gemmatimonadetes; order Gemmatimonadales; family GWC2-71-9; genus CAVVWJ01. Next base: position 2,676 of record DATEJD010000296.1, read on the forward strand.
CCCACGTCGCAGTGGCGGACGCCCATACCGGCGCGGAGCAGCCCGCCGCGCGCGATCTCGAGCACGGCCACGTCCACCTTCGGATCGCTCAGCACCATGCGGGTGGCCACCGGGCCGGTCATGTCGCCGGCGACGGTGCGCTGGCCATCGATGTACACGCCGTCGGTGCTGGTGAGTCCGACGTGATGCCCCGCCAGCTTGTGGATGTGCGCCAGCATCCGCGCGGTGGTGGTCTTGCCGTTGGTCCCCGTCACCGCGGCGATCGGGATCCGGCTCGGCGTGCCGGGCGGGAACAGCATGTCGAGCACCGGACCCGCGACGTCGCGCGGCCGCCCCTCGCTCGGCGCCATGTGCATCCGGAAGCCGGGCGCCGCGTTGATCTCGCAGATGGCGCCCCCCACGTCCTTGTAGGATTCGGTGATGTCGGTGGTGAGGAAGTCCACCCCGCCCACGTCGAGCCCGATCGCCTTGACCGCCCGGACGGCCATCTCGGCGTTGTCGGGGTGCACCACGTCGGTCACGTCCGTCGCCGTGCCGCCGGTGGAGAGATTGCCGGTGGAGCGGAGGAACACCCGCTCACCGTCGGCCGGGACGGTGTCTCTGGTGTAGCCCTTCTTGGCCAGCAGCGTCTCGGCCTGGTGATCGAACACCAGTCGGGTGAGCACCTTCTCGTGGCCGATGCCGCGCCGCGGGTCCTGGTTCACCATATCCACCAGCTGCTCGATGGTATGGATCCCGTCGCCCACCACATGGCCGGGTACGCGCTTGGAGACGGCCGCCAGCTCGCCGTTGATCACCAGCATCCGATGGTCGTCGCCGGTGATGAAGCTCTCGACGATGACGCTCCGGCTATGCTCGCGCGCCACCTGGAACGCGCTGCGGACCTGCTCGGCGCTCGTGAGATAAATGGAGATGCCCCGGCCGTGGTTGGCGTTGTACGGCTTCACCACCACCGGAAAGCCGATCCGCTCCGCCGCGGCCACCGCGTCGTCCTCTCCTTGGACCAGCCGCTGCCGCGGCACCGGCAGGCCAAGGTTGGCGAGAATGTGGTTGGTCTCCTCCTTGTCGGAGGCGAGCTCGACCGCGATGTGCGAGGTGCGGCTCGTGACCGTGGCCTGGATCCGCTGCTGGTAGCGCCCGTGGCCGAACTGGATCAGGCTCTGCTCGTTGAGCCGGATCCAGGGAATGCGCCGGTCCTCCGCCGCGCGCACCAGCGACATCGTGCTGGGGCCCAGCGCGCGCCGCTGCGCGAACCGGATGAACTCGTCCCGCTCGGCGGCGAAGTCGAAGTCCTTGGGCACCGCGCCGTCGGGCCGGAGCTCGGGCGGGAGGAGCGAGTGGAGCAGCATGACGCCGAGCCGGCCGGCCTCGAGCCCCACGTCTTCCTGCTCGTACTGGTAGGTGACGTGGTAGCGGCCTTCCACCCCCGCGCCGCGCGTCTTGCCGAAGGTGACCGGCTCGCCGGCCACGTTCTGGAGCTCGATGGCGACGTGCTCCAGGATGTGCCCCATCCAGGTGCCTTCGTCTTCGCGGAGTCGCCGGATGAACCCGCCGGGCTCGCCGTAGGAGCAGCCGTGCTCGTGCAGGCCGGGCAGCGCCTCGATCAGCGGCTCGATGAAGCCGGGGCCAAGCCTGGCGGAGGGCCACTGCTCCAGCTCGCCCAGATCGATCTCCAGCCGGATGACCGGAAAGTGGGCGTACAGGTTGGGGCCGACGTAGACGGCACGATCGATGATGCGCATTGCGCTTCCTTTCGGCCTATCGACTCAATGTCCTATCGGCTCGCCTGCCCTTCACCACGAAGGGACGAAGGACACGAAGGCCTCCGTCGCTCCTTCATGGTGCAGCGCTGACGATCTCCGCCGCTTCAATCCTATCGCCCTATCGTCCTATCGCCCTATCGGCGCGCGCCTGCGGCGCGCTACGCCCGCTGCGCGATCACCGGCGCGGCCGCCGCCACGCGCGTAGTCAGGTTGAACGTCGAGCCGTGATCCAGAATGTGGACCTTGAGGCCGATCAGGCACACCGGGTCGTTCTTCCGGACCTTGGCCATCGACGAGAACTGCAGCTCCGACGGATCCACGATCGTGAGCGCGCCGCTGCCCACCACTTCGAGCGTGTCATCCGGCCCGATGAACGCCGCGGTGTTCTCGTCCAACCCGATCCCGACGGCGAACGGGTTGTAGGCCAGCGCGGTGAGCAGCCGGCCGAGGCGGTCCCGCTGGCGGAAGTGCTGGTCGATGATCACCCGGTTGGTCAGGCCCAGTCCTGGCGCGAGTGTCACGATCCTGGCCCGCGGCGACGCCCCCTCCTTGCCGAACGCGATCATGTGCTCGCAGAGAAACGCCGCGCCCGCGGATGTTCCGGCGATGTGGGCGCCCTCCGCGTTCCGCCGCCGGAGCGCCTTGGCCATGGAGGTGCCGCCGATCGTGGTGCTCAGGCGGAGCTGGTTGCCGCCGGTGAGGAAGATCCCGTCCGCCTCGTCCAGGATGCCGAGCATCTCGACCAGCTCGGCGTCGGACCGGCCGTGGATGGGGAGCGCCTGCGCGTGGCTCACGCCGAGCTGCTGGAAAATCGTTTCGTAGC
>DATEJD010000297.1:0-5589 GCA_035278325.1 Gemmatimonadales bacterium
CCCGCTCGCACCCGAATATCCCGCAGGTTCGGCGAGTGCATCGCGCTCATGGCGGCCCCTCGGCGGCTGACGGCGTCTGAGCGGGTCCCCGAATTTCTTCGCAAGCTCGACCGGCGCACACTCGACCTCACCAAGCTCACCTCTCCCGGAGAATTGCGCGATGCTCCGATCCGGCTGGCTTGTCCTCATTACGGGAATGCTGGGGCTTGGGTTGGGAGCCGGACGGCCCGCGCAGGCGCAGGTCCAGGTGCAGCCGCGGCGGCGGGTGGAGGTGCCGGCGTCGGCGGCGGCCGGGGTGGATCGGCTCATCGCGGCACTGCTGGGGGACACGCCGCTGGTGACGGATCTCGAGGCGCTCACTGACGAGATCGGCGGCCGAGCCACGGGATCGCCCGCGAACCTCCGCGCGTCGGAGTGGGCCCTGGGGCGGTTTCGGGAGGCCGGCGTGACGGCTCGGCGGGAGCCGTTCACGATGCCCGGGCTCTGGCTCGAGCGGTCGGCCACGGCTACGGTGCGCGGACAGGGGATCGAGTTCCGGCCCCGGATCGCCGCGCTGCCGTTCTCGACGGGCACCGGGCCGGCAGGCGTGACGCTGCCGCTGGTGGATGCCGGACGGGGGGCCGACTCCGACTTCGCCAGATTGGGCGCGGCGGCGCGCGGCGCCTTCGTGCTGATCGAGACCGACGAGCTGCAGGACATCGACGGGCTGTTCCGCGAGTACAACGAAACGGTGGGGATCGAGCGGCGGGCGTTCCAGGCCGGTGCGGGCGGTCTGGTGTACATGTCCTCGCGGCCGAATGATCTGCTGGCGAGGCACAACGCCTCGACCGGGCTCCAGACCACGCATCCGATGCTCATGATGGAGCGCGATGCCGCGGCGCGGGCGCTCCGGCTGTTGCGCGCGGGACGGCGGCTGTCGCTCACCGCCGTGCTCGACCTCGAGACCGGTCCCGCGTATCAGAGCTTCAACGTGATAGGCGAGATCCGAGGGCGGTCCAGGCCCGAGGAGATCGTGCTGATCGGCGCCCACCTCGACTCGTGGGACCTGGGCACGGGGGCGCTCGACAACGGCGCCAACGCGATGATGGTGCTCGACATCGCCCGGCAGATCCAGCGCCTGGGCCTGGTCCCCGAGCGCACTATCCGGTTCGCCCTCTGGAGTGGCGAGGAACAAGGCCTGATCGGATCGTTCGGCTACACGCTGTCGCACCGCGACGAGCTGGACCGTACGGTGATGGCATCCGCCTACGACATCGGCACTGGGCGGATCACCGGGTTCTTCACCGGCGGCCGGACCGATCTGCTGGCCCCCCTGGCGCGCGCGCTCGAGCCCGTGGTGGGGCTGGGCCCATTCACCTCGATCAATGCGCCGATCGTGGGCACCGACAATTACGACTTCATGATGCAGGGCGTGGCGAACCTGGTGGCCAACCAGGAGTCGGCCAACTACGGTCCCAACTACCACGCGCGCTCCGATGAGTTCGGGCGAGCGGATCTCCGGCAGCTCCGCCTCAACGCCGCCATCGCCGCCGCCGTCACCTGGGGCTTCGCGACCACCGACCTCGCCCTGCCACGCTGGTCCGCCCGGCAGGTGGACTCGCTGGTGCGACACACCGACCTGTCCGACCAGATGAAGACGTTCGGCGTGTGGGACGACTGGGTGGCGGGGAAACGGGGGCGGCGGCCCTAGACACGGGCGCACGTCTCCACCGGGACCGAGCGCGCGAGGGAAGCGCGCCGCCTGTCCCCTGCGGGATCTCGCACGACCCTCCGACTCCAAAACCTCCAAGACCTCCGTGCTCCGGCGCCGCGGCGCGTCAACGCCACGGCGATTTGTCGCTCCCGCACCCGCCGGAATGGTGCCGAGCACGGGCCCGGCCGCCGGTACTGTTTGCCCCATGTCATCGCGGCCCCGGTTCGTGCCGGTCGAGGAATGGAGGGATGCGCGCCAGCGGCGCGGGGGGTGGGGCGAACGCGTCGCCATGGCGTATCTCACGCGCCGCGGTTGGACCATCGAGGCGCACCGATTCCGCCTCGGGCATCGGGAGCTGGATCTGGTGGTGCGGCGGGGCGCGCTGGTGGCGTTCGTCGAGGTGAAGACGCGGAGCTCGCTCGCCTGGGGCACACCGTCGGAAAGCGTGCGGTGGCGCAAGCGTCGGACAATCGTCCAGGTGGCCGAGGTCTGGCGGCAGCGCCATGGCCGCACCGGCGACCAGTACCGGTTCGACGTGGTGGCGGTGCGGGTGGAGCGCGGGGGCCGCTATCGGGTGGAGCACTTGGAGGACGCGTGGCGGTGCTGATGACGGGTGGAGCGAAACGAGTCACCCAAAAACTATTGATTCGGCAATTTTTCGGTATTATCTTGGCTCGTAGCTACTTAGGTGTAGCAAAATCAGTCACAACAATACCCAGAGGACACCATGGCCGCAGAAGAAACCCGGCTCGACGCCGATCGCCGCAAGGCCCTCGGGCTCGCCATCTCCCAGATCGAGAAGCAGCTCGGCAAGGGCTCCATCATGCGGATGGGCAGCGAGTCGGCCCGAGTGAAGGTGGCCGCCATCCCCACCGGCGCCATCAACCTCGACGCCGCCACCGGCGTGGGCGGCATTCCCCGCGGCCGGATCACGGAGATCTACGGCCCCGAATCCTCCGGTAAGACCACCCTCACCCTCCACCTCGCGGCCAACGTGCAGAAGGCGGGCGGCGTTGCCGCGTACGTCGACGCGGAGCACGCGCTCGACATCGAGTACGCCAAGAAGCTGGGCGTCAACGTGGAGGACCTGCTGGTCTCGCAGCCGGACACCGGCGAGCAGGCGCTCGAGATCGTCGAGATCCTGGTGCGCTCGGGCGCGGTGGACCTGGTGGTCATCGACTCGGTCGCCGCGCTCGTGCCCAAGGCGGAAATCGAGGGCGAGATGGGCGACAGCCACGTGGGCCTCCAGGCCAGGCTCATGAGCCAGGCGCTCCGGAAGCTGGCCGGCGCCATCAACCGCTCCAACTGCGCGGTGGTGTTCATCAACCAGCTTCGCGAGAAGATCGGGGTGATGTTCGGCAATCCCGAGACCACCACGGGTGGCAAGGCGCTCAAGTTCTACGCCTCGCTCCGGCTCGACATCCGCCGCATCGGTCCGGTCAAGGAGCGCGAGGCGGTCATCGGCAACCATGTGCGGGTCAAGGTGGTCAAGAACAAGGTCGCACCGCCGTTCCGCCAGGCCGAGTTCGACGTGATGTTCGACGAGGGCATCAGCCACACCTCGCTCCTGGTGGACCTCGCCTCCGAGGCCAACATCATCCAGAAGTCGGGCGCCTGGTACTCCTACGGCGATCAGCGCATCGGCCAGGGCCGGGAGAACGCCAAGCTGTTCCTGCGCGACAATCCGCCGCTCATGGCGGAGGTGGAGAGCAAGGTCAAGGAGCTGCTCGGCATGCACGCCGGCGTGGGTGCCGGCGCCGGCAGCGCCGCGGACGACGACGAGTGACCCTGCCGGTCCTGACCGCGCTCGAGCCGGATCCGCGCCGCCCCGGCACCCTTCGGGTGGAGGTGGATGGCGTCCGGTTCGGCGCGGTCCCGGCCGAGCTGGCGCGGACAGCCGGGCTCGAGGTAGGTCGGGTGGTGGACCAGGCGCTTCACGAGCGGCTCACGGCGGCGGCCGACGCCGAGGCCGCGTTTCGCACGCTGCTCAAAGCCCTCGAGCGGCGATCGTTCGCGCGCGCCGATCTCGCGCGCCGGCTCATCCGAAAGGGTCATCCTCGCCATGCAGTGGACGCGGCCATCGAGCGCGCGCTCGGCCTGGGTCTGCTCGACGACTCGGCCTTCGCGCAAAGCTACGTGCAAACCCGAGCGGGCCGCGGCCGGGGGCCGGCGCGCGTCACGCGGGACCTGATGGCCATGGGGGTCGAGCGCGGGGTCATCGATCGCGCGGTGGCGGCCGAGTGGCCCGAGGGGAGTGACCGGCGCGGAGTGCCCTTGGCGCTGGCGGCCAAGCGCGCCGCTCAGCTCGGCGATCTCCCTCGGCCGGTCAAGCGTCGCCGTCTGCTGGCCTACCTGGCGCGGCGGGGCTTCTCGGGACGTGACATCACCGACCTCGTCGCTCGCATGGTGGAGCGGACCGCCGGCAGCGGGTCCAGCAGAGACTGAAGCCCGCGGCGGTCGTGCGTCGGCATAGCCCCTAAGTCGGCGCCGGACTATATTTTCCCCCCATGCAGTCGGCCAAGATCAGACGCCTATTCCTCGACTTTTTCGTCGCCAAGGGGCACCGCGAGGTGCCTTCTTCGTCATTGGTGCCCGCCGACGATCCCTCCCTGCTGTTCACCAACGCCGGCATGGTGCAGTTCAAGCGCACCTTCCTGGGGCAGGAGCATCGGGACTACACCCGGGCGACGACCTGCCAGAAGTGCGTCCGGGCCGGCGGCAAGCACAATGACCTCGAGCAGGTGGGCCACACCAAGCGGCACCACACCTTCTTCGAAATGCTGGGCAACTTCTCCTTCGGCGACTACTTCAAGCGCGACGCGATCGCGTATGCCTGGGAGTTCGTGACCAGCCCTGCGTACCTCGGCATTCCGGCGGGTCGGCTCCGCGTCACCGTCCATCACACCGACGACGAGGCGCGGGCCTACTGGCGCGAAGTCGCCGGTCTGCCCGACCACCGGATCTATGGCCTGGGCGACAAGGACAACTTCTGGCAGATGGGCGACACCGGCCCGTGCGGGCCGTGTACCGAGATCTACGTGGACCTCGAGTGGGCGGAAGGACGGGACGACGGAAGCACGGAAGGTGAGGTCATTCCGCAGGCGGAGTTCGAGCGGCAGGCGGAAGAAGGCCGGTTCCTCGAGATCTGGAATCTCGTGTTCATGCAGTTCGACCGCTCGGCGGACGGGACGCTCACGCCGCTGCCTAAGCCGTCGGTCGATACCGGGGCGGGCCTCGAGCGGATCGCGGCGGTGATGCAGGGCGAGGACGACAACTTCCACACCGACGTGTTCCAGTCGCTCATCGACCGGGTGGGTGCGCTGGTGGGCCGTGCGTACGACCGGGCGTCGGACGAGCGCGCGTCCTACCGCGTGCTTGCCGATCATGCCCGCGCGGTGAGCTTCCTCCTGGCCGACGGGGTGTACCCCAGCAACGAGGGGCGCGGATACGTGCTCCGCCGCATTCTTCGCCGCGCGGTGCGGCATGCGTGGCTGCTCGGCCGCCGGGAGCCCACCCTCGCGCCGCTCACCGAGATCGTCGTGGCGCAGATGGGCGAGGTCTATCCGGAGCTCAGGGCCAAGGCCGGCTACATCCGCGAGGTCACCGAGACCGAGGAGCACCGCTTCCTCGAGACCATCGAGGGCGGGCTTCGCCGTCTGGAGGAGATCTTTGCGTCCGGCGCGCGGGAGATCTCGGGCGACGACGCGTTCAAGCTGTACGACACGTTCGGCTTCCCCATCGATCTCACGGCCATCATCGCGGAGGAGCGGGGCGTCGCGGTGGACACCGCCGGCTTCGAGCGCGCGCTCGAGGAGCAGCGGACCCGGTCCCGCACCGCCCGCAGCTCGGGGCAGCACGCCGTGCGCGCTCCGGCGGTCCACACCCCGAAGGCGGGC